>NZ_SCOY01000011.1:0-130315 GCF_005503035.1 Rhodococcus sp. Q | reverse complement strand
AGAGAACGACGAAGGCCCGGTCTCGCAATGAGACCGGGCCTTCGTTCTTTGGTAGCGGGGACAGGATTTGAACCTGCGACCTCTGGGTTATGAGCCCAGCGAGCTACCGAGCTGCTCCACCCCGCGCTGCAATGACTACTGTACACGACTTTCGGAGGGCTCCTAACCACGCCCCACGGGGGCCGGCAGCCACCACGCGAGCACCGAACGAACCCGCGACAGAGAACGACGAAGGCCCGGTCTCGCAATGAGACCGGGCCTTCGTTCTTTGGTAGCGGGGACAGGATTTGAACCTGCGACCTCTGGGTTATGAGCCCAGCGAGCTACCGAGCTGCTCCACCCCGCGCTGCATGAAGAAAGTTACACGAACGGGTGAACCGAACACAAATCGCCAGGCCAACGACCACTTTCGCGACAGGAACCACACCGAGACGCTTCCCGCTGGGACGCAGCACCGACGCAGCACCCGAATTCCTGTGTCCCACTTCACAAAATCTTGGTGATCCCCCACACATAACGGCGGGGTAACGAATCGGACAGCGCATCGCAACCCGCCGAGGTGACCTGGCGAAATGCACGCTATCCACCGAAGTACGTTGCGGCAGGCCACAGTTCGACCGGGATGACCCGCAGCGAATTCTTGGCTAGCCTCGCCGACGGCCCGAAACGACCGGGCTCAGCCGACCCGCCGCTGCTCGACTCTGCCCCGCGGGATCGGAACCCCGAAACCTTCGAGGGGCAGGGACGGACGCGGAGAACACGGCGCCGGGCGACGAACAGCAGTCTGTCCGCCACGGCCGATCCGCACCGATCGCACAGTGCGACCCGTCGGCAAGCGCGGAGAGGATTCACCCCGCATGACCACTCGTAAGACACGCACGCGCACCCTCGCCTCCGTCGCCGTGACCGCCACCCTGGCCACCGTCCCGATGGCACTGAGCATCGGCACCGCCTCCGCAGCCACCCACAACTGGGACGGCGTCGCGCAGTGCGAGAGCGGCGGCAACTGGTCCACCAACACCGGCAACGGCTACTACGGCGGCCTGCAGTTCTCGCAGAGCACCTGGGCCGCGAACGGCGGATCCGGCCAGGCGCACAACGCATCCAAGGCGGACCAGGTTCGCGTCGCGGAGAACGTGCTCGCCACGCAGGGCGCGGGCGCATGGCCCCACTGCGGCAAGTACCTGACCGTCGCGGAGCCGGAGCCGGCGCCCGCCCCGGAGCCCGCACCCGCACCCGTCGTGGAGGCGGCCGCCACCGTTCCGACCGTCGCCACGATTCCCGGACTGCCCGAGAACTTCCCCGCGCCGACCACCGAGCAACTCCGCGCGGCCGGCGACGCCGCAATCGCGACCGCCGACCAGTACGGTGTCGGCGACCAGGTCCGTGCGGCCATCGACGCGAACAGCATCTACCTGGTGGGCCTCACCCGCTGACCCGCGCCACACACGAAGGCGCCCTGCCGATCGACCTCGATCGGCAGGGCGCCTTCTCTGTTTCTCCTGTGACGCCTACCTGGGCAGGCCCTGGTAGGCCGTAACTGCCTTCTCGAGCCGTTCGAGTGCGGCGCCGTAGGCGGCGAAGTCACCGCTCTGCTGGCTCTGCTTCATCTGGGCCAACGCGGCATCGAGTTCCGCGACGACGGCGTCACGGTCACCGGCGGGAACCGTGGGCGCCGGGGTCGCGGGCGCCTGACCCGGCTGGGCCGACGGCGGCGAACCCTCCGTTGCGCCCGTCGGCGCCGGGGCCGCGGCACCGGTTCCCGGACCGAAGACCTGATCGAGTGCCTCGGACAGCGTCGGCGCGTAGCCGACCCGGACACTGTTGCTCGGTGGCGCCTCGCGGTAGCTCACCAGCACGCGGGACAGCTGCGGGAACGTCGAACTGTCCTGACTGGTCGAGTTCCGCTCCGTGTACATCGGTTCGATATAGAGGATGCCGCCCTCGGCGATCGGCAACGTCAGCAGGTTGCCGTACTGGATGCGGTTCGACCGTTCGAGCAGTGTCCGCTCGGACGCCACCCGTGGGTCCGAGATCATCGAGTTCTGTGTCTGCTGCGGACCCTGCGTCGTCGTGTCGGTCGGCAACTGCAGAACGGTGATCTCGCCGTACTTCTCGGGATCGGACTGTGCCGAGATGTACGCCGACAGGAACTGCCGGTTGAAACCCACCATCGCGCTGGTCAGGTTGAACCTCGGGTCCGCCGACTCCGGGTCACCGACCGTCACGTAGTACGGCGGCTGGTTGGCCGTGGTTTCGATCGTCGGATCGCTCGGTACCGACCAGAAGGCGTTGTTCGTGAAGAACTCACGCGGATCGTCGACGTGGTACTTCGCGAGCATCTCCCGCTGGACCTTGAACAGATCCTCCGGGTAGCGGAAGTGCTGACGCAGGTCGTCGGGGACCGCGCTGCTCGGCTGCACCGTGCCGGGGAACACCTTCATCCACGCGTCGAGGACCGGATCGTTCTCGTCCACCTCGTACAGGGTCACCGTGCCGTCGTACGCGTCGACCGTGGCCTTGACCGAGTTCCGGATGTACGACACCTCCTTGCGCGGCAGCGGTCGACCCGTGGTCTGGTCGATGCTGTCCTCGACGAGACCGTCGAGTGACGACCGCTGTGCGTACGGGTAGTTGTCGAGCGTCGTGTAGGCGTCGACGATCCACTTGATCCGCCCGTCCACCACCGCCGGATACATGTTGCCGTCCGCGGTGAGCCACGGCGCGACCTTCGTCACTCGCTCGTGCGGGTCACGATTGAAGATGATCTTCGAGTCGGAGCCGATCGCGCTGGAGAACAGGATGTTCCGTTCCGCGTACTTGGCGGCGAAGGCAAGCCTGTTGAACCAGTTTCCGATCGAGACGCCGCCCTCACCGGTGTAGGTGTACTGAGAGGTGTCGGTGTCGTACTCGCGGGGCCCCTCACCGTCCACGGCACCGACGATCGAGTAGTCCACGTCGGTGTCGGCGATGACCTCGCCGTAGTAGATGCGCGGCTGGTCCACCGGAATGACCTGATTGCCCGCCTGCTGCGAGGCGATGTCGCTGACCGTGTACACGGGGTAGCCGCTGTTGGAGTTGGCGGCCTCCTCGGCGGAGTTCGACGCGGCCGCGTTGACCTTGTTGGCCGGCGCCGCGACGAATCCGTTCCCGTGCGTGTACACGGTGTGCCGGTTGATCCAGTCGGTCTGGTTACCGGTCAGGCTCCGCGGTGCCAGCTCACGCGCCGCGACGACGTAGTCGCGCTTCTCGCCGTCGACCTGGTAGCGGTCGATGTCCAGTGCAGGCGGGAACCCGTAGAAGTTCTTCAGCTGCTGCTGCTGCGTGAACGTCGGCGAGAGCAGACCGGGATCGAGCAGTCGCGCGTTCGCGATCGTCGTCTGGTCAGCGGGGATGTCGCGCGGCGACTTGGTGCTGTACCCCGGGTAGTCCTGATACGTCACCTGTTCGTCGGTGATGCCGTACGCCTCCCGGGTGGCGGCGATGTTCCGCTCGATGTACGCGCTCTCCTTGTCCGCGGCGTTCGGCCGGACCGAGAACTGCTCGACGACCAGCGGGTAGACCGCGCCGACGAGAATCGACGACAGCAGCAGCAGACCGGTCGCCATCGCGGGAATCCGGAGGTCGCGCAACACGATCGCCGCGAAGAACGTGATCGCACAGATCACCGCGATCGCCATCAGGATCAGCTTCGCGAGCAGCACCGCATTGACGTCGGTGTAACTGGCGCCGGTGAACGTCGGCTCCTTGCGGCTGCTCGAGAGCAACGAGTAGCGATCCAGCCAGTAGGCAATCGCCTTGAGGAGGAAGAACGTACCTGCGAGCACCGCCAACTGGATCCGCGCCGCGTTGCTCAACGCCCCTTCGCGACCGGCGAGCCTGATTCCACCGAACACGTAGTGCGTGACCAGGTTCGCGATGAACGCGAGGATCACCGCAACGAACAACCAGTTCAGGACGAACCGGTAGAACGGCAGGTCGAACGCGTAGAAACCGACGTCGAGGTGGAACTGCGGATCCTGCTTGCCGAACGATCCACCGTGCAGGAACATCTGCACCGCAACCCAATTGGACTGCGCGACCAGGCCTGCGAGCGCGCCGATCACGGCCGGTACAACGACACCGAACAGCTTGAGCCTGCTCATCACCGCCGTCCGGTACCGCGCGATCGGATCGTTGGGACCGACGTTGGGTACGAACACCGGGCGCGACCGGTAGGCGAGCAGCAGCCCCCCGAAGACGGCGCCGCCGACGATCAGAGCGACGACGACGAACAGCGCGATCCGGGTGAGCAGGACCGTCGAGAACACCTCTCGGAATCCGACCTCACCGAACCACAGCCAGTTCGTGTAGCCACCGATCAGACGGGGCCCGATCAACAGTAGAACCGCCACGACGAGCGCCAATACCAACAACACTCGGCTCCGTCTGGACAACGACGGTAGTCCGGTGGGGGGCCGCATGCCCACGTCTCACACTCCGGTTGTTGGGCGGCGCGCCGGGCGGCCGCAGGGTGTTTTGTCCCACTCTACGTGGGCCGCCGAAGTGCGCACGGTCGGTCGTCCGGGTTGTCCGGATACGCGCCCGGAGTGCGAGGATGGTCGGGTGAACGACTTCGACGGCACCGACCACCTGGCCCCGATCTCCACCGACGCGCTGATTCGGAGCGTCCAGGAGGTCGCAGCGCACGTGGGTGCCGACGGGTGGGGTCAACCGCCGAAGATGTTTGCGCTCGTCCCGACCGCCCAGATCGCGGCCGCCGAGCCGCACCTGCTCGATCAACTCGAGTCGGGCTCCGAACTCACCCCGATCGAGCAGCACCCACTCCCCGACGATCTGCACGGCGGCAGCGCGGCCCTCGAGGAGTACCTGGGCACCACCAGTTGGGCACCGGGTGTCGCCGGCTGCATGGTCGTCCAGGAGATCCTGGTGCTGCCGCCGAGCGCCGCGTCCGACCTCGACACGGCCGTCGACGCCGCACTCAGCCGTGACAACGCCGCCGACGACGTCATCCGCGCCGCGGCAGGCGCACACCCCGAACGTCGAGCCGCCCGCCTGATCGTCGCCGTCCTCCGCGACGGCCGGTCGGAAAGCGCGCTGGCGCTGGCCCCCGAGGACGACGACGACCCGTTCGCCGAACCGGAACTGCGCACCGGCGACAACCTCGCCCCCGGCCTCGTCCACGCACTCCAGGCGACTCTCGAGGCCGACCCCGAAGACTGGTGACGCCACTCGGCGCCCAGGGCCCAACCCCCTGACCGTCAGCAGGCCGGCGCGTCGCCGCCCGTGTTCAGCGAGTCGAGGGCGTCGACGGCACCGGTGAGGTCGTCGACGCGAACCAGGCGCAACCCGTCCGGAGCCTGCTGCTTCGCCTCGTCGCAGTTCTTCGACGGCACCAGGAAGGTCGTCGCTCCCGCTTCCCGCGCGGCGACGAGCTTGTAGGGGATGCCACCGATCGGTCCGACGTTGCCGTCCGAGTCGATGGTGCCGGTACCCGCGACGAACTGTCCGCCGTTGACTTCGCCCGGGGAGAGCTTGTCGACCACCGCGAGGGCGAACATCAACCCGGCGGACGGTCCTCCGACCTCGGCGAGATTGAACTCGACGGTGAACGGGACGTCGGGCCGTTCCGTCGGGGTGATGCCGAGGTATCCGACGTCGGCGTGTCCGGGTCGGGCGCCGAGGGTGACCGGCACGGTCTGCTGCACTCCGTCACGTTCGACGACGACGGTGGCCACGGCGCCGGGCGCGAGGTCCGCGACGACCCGCTGCACCTCGCCGACGGTCCGGACCTCGGTGCCGTTGATGCTGATCAGTCGGTCGCCGACCTGCAGCGCGTCGTGCGACGGTCCGACCTCCGCGACGTCGCTCACCTCCAGTGCGACGGGCTCACCGAGGAAGTGCAGTGCGGCGAGTTCGGCAGACTCCTCGGACTGGGCGAAGTCGGCGGCGTTCTCCTCCTGGACCTCGTCTCGACTGCGGTCGGACGGGTACACCTCTTCGCGGGGCACGATGCCGTAGCGGCCGCTGACCCAGAAGCCGAACGCGTCGAAGATCGTCAGCCCGTCCCGCACGGACACGGTCGTCATGTTGAGGTTTCCCGTGGTGGGGTCCAGTTCGGTGCCGGTGATGGCGACGACCTGTTCGCCCTCGACCTCGCCGAGCGTGTTGAACGTCGGGCCGGGTCCGAGCGCCACGAACGGCACCTGCACCACCGTTCCGAGTCCGAGTAGCGCCACGACCGGAACGAGCGCCGCAACCAGAGTGACCAACCGTCGATTCACTCGGCCAGCGTAGAGGTCGGCCGGACGTGTTCCCGGTCGCACCTGCCACCGCGGTCGCCGGAGTGTCGGCACCGATGTTCGCGCTCGGCGTGATTTCTGCTGCCGCTGCCGAGCGACGGGCCTTGTACCGTGGACGTATGAGCAATCTGCCGTTTGGTTTCTCGGGTTCCGACGACGATCCCGACCGTGACAAGAACGCGGGTGGGGGCGGCGGCCCGACGGGCCCGGGTGGGATTCCGTTCGGATTCGGCGCGGAGGGTTTCGATCCCGCGTCGCTCGGGCAGATGCTCACCCAGTTCGGGCAGATGCTCAGCGGTATGGGGAGTTCGATGGGTACGGGAGGTCAGTCCGGGCCCGTCAACTACGAGGTCGCCAAGAAGCTGGCCCTGCAGCAGATCGGTTCGGTCACGCCCGTCTCGTCGACCACCGCGACCGCGATCGCGGACTCCGCGCACCTCGCCGAACTGTGGCTCGACGGCGCCACCACCCTGCCCGCCGGTGCCACGCGCACCGTCGCCTGGACTCCGGTGGAGTGGCTGGAGAACACCCTCGACACCTGGAAGCGGCTCTGCGATCCGGTCGCCGAGCAGGTCTCGGGTATGTGGGTGTCGGGACTGCCCGAAGAGGCCAAGCAGATGGCCGGGCCGATGCTCGGGATGATCGGCCAGATGGGCGGCCTCGCCTTCGGTTCCCAGGTCGGGCAGGCCCTCGGCCAGCTGGCGTCCGAGGTGTTGACCTCGACGGACATCGGCCTGCCGCTCGGCCCGAACGGGGTCGCGGCGCTGCTCCCGAGTGCGATCGAGAAGTTCAGCGACGGCCTGGAACAGCCCGATCGTGAGATCCTCGTCTTCCTCGCGGCCCGTGAAGCGGCCCATCAGCGGCTCTATGTTCACGTCCCGTGGCTTCGGCAGCAGTTGTTGTCGACCGTCGAGGAGTACGCCCGCGGCATCAAGATGGACTTCTCGGCGATCGAGGAGGCCGCCCAGAGCCTCGACCCGAACTCACTGTCCGATCCGTCGAAGATCGAGGAGTTGCTGCAGCAGGGCACCTTCGAACCGCAGACGACCCCCGAGCAGAAGCAGGCACTCGAGCGCCTCGAGACCCTGCTCGCACTGATCGAGGGATGGGTGGAGACAGTCGTCGCGGAGGCGCTCGGCGACCGGCTGCCCGGTGTCGGCGCGTTGAGCGAGACGTTGCGCCGTCGACGCGCGACGGGCGGACCTGCGGAACAGACGTTCGCGACTCTCGTCGGTCTCGAACTGCGCCCCCGCAAGGTTCGTGAGGCGGCCCAGCTCTGGCGTCAGGTCACCGACGCGGCGGGAATGGAGGGACGCGACGGCGTGTGGGCGCATCCCGACCTGCTCCCGGATTCGAGCGACCTCGACAGCCCTGCCGGGTTCGTCGACCGCGTGGTCGGCGGTGGCACCAGCTCGTTCGACGATCCGATCGCGCAGCTCGAGGCGTTGCAGGCCCGCGAACGCGAAGAGCGCGAGGCCGGCCGGGATGCCGGCGAGGAACAGGGCGACACCGACAATCCGAACAAGTAGCGGCCGAGCGGGAAAGTCCAGTTCAGCGCGTCACAGCCCTGTGGACAACTGGGCTGTGACCGCGTTCGGCGTCGACGTCGGCTGACACCCTGGCAGGCATGACCCGCCTGCTCGCCGACGACGCCGTCCTCGGCGCACCCCGACTCGATCCACGCACCCCCGTTCTCATCCGGCCCAGTGGCGCCGTCCAACTGGGGTGGGATCCGGAGAACGCGCTGCTGGTGCAACCGCCTCCGGGAGTGGACACGGCCGCCCTGGCCGATGTACTTCGGTTGCTCGACGGCCGACGCAGCCACGCGGCGATCGTGTGGGAGGCCGCTCGGGCGGGCATCGACGCCCCGGACATCGAGCAGATACTGGCCGAACTCTCGTCCGCCAGCGCCCTGCTGCCGCCGCTCTCGGATCGGGCGATGCGGGACACCCCGGTTCGCCAGGTCCACGTGCACGGGCGAGGTCCCCTCGCAGACGGCATCGCTGCGATGCTCGGCACCGGCCAGGTCGCGATCGCCCGTTCGGGGCCCGATCGGTCGGCGCAGACACCCGCCTTCCATCGTGCGGACTGCGTCGTCCTCGCCGACAACCTGGTGCCCGACCCGTGTACCGTCGCGGTCCTCATGGAGTCGGGCAGGCCTCACCTTCCGGTGCGGCTCCGCGACGGACGTGGCGTGGTCGGCCCCCTGGTGCTGCCGGGCCGGACGAGTTGCCTGCGGTGCGGGGACCTGCACCGGACGGCTGCCGACCCCGAGTGGCCGCATCTCGCCGCCCAACTTCTCGGGCGGGTCGGTTACGCAGAGCCCGGCACCGTTCGGGCGACGGTCGCGCTCGCGGTGAGCGAGATCGGCATCCTCCTCGCCGGGGACGCCGCGCGGGCACCTGCCTCCCTGGACACGGCGCTGGAGTTCGACCTGCGATCGGCACGCCTGCGGCGCAGGAAGTGGTCGCGCCGTCCGGAGTGTGGCTGCTCACCAGCGGTGTAGGCGAAGATTGGGATCGTCCGCCATGATGGGGGCGTGCCTGACATCCCCCGCCGCAGCTCAGCCCGCACCGCCAAACTCGCGAGCATCCCTCTGGGAATCGCGGGACGCGCAGCGGTGGGCTTCGGACGCAAGCTGGCCGGCGGCGATCGGGACGAGATCGACGCGAAGCTGACGCAGCAGGCCGCCGAACAGCTGTTCACGGTTCTCGGTGAGCTCAAGGGCGTCGCCATGAAGTTGGGCCAGGCGTTGAGCGTCATGGAAGCCGCTGTTCCCGAGGAGTTCGCCGAGCCGTACCGGGACGCGTTGACGAAGCTGCAGGCCGAAGCTCCCCCGCTGCCCGCCCGGAAGGTGCACCGGGTTCTCGACGAGCAGCTCGGGACGCGCTGGCGCGAGCGGTTCGCCCGTTTCGACGACGCACCGACCGCATCCGCGAGTATCGGGCAGGTACACCGTGCGGTGTGGTCGGACGGGCGGGACGTCGCCGTGAAGGTCCAGTACCCCGGAGCCGAGGAGGCACTGCGGTCCGACCTCAAGACGCTGTCCCGGATGGCGGGCATGTTCACCGCGGTGATGCCCGGTGTCGACGTCAAGCCGGTGTTGGACGAACTCTCCGCCCGGACGGAGGACGAACTCGACTACCGGATCGAGGCGAACAACCAGCGGGCGTTCGCCGCCGAGTTCGACGGCGACCCGCAGTTCGCGGTTCCGAAGGTGGTCGCCAGCGCACCGAGGGTAGTCGTGACGGAGTGGATGTCGGCGACGCCGCTGTCGGCGATCATCGCGACCGGCACCGCCGAGCAGCGCAACACCGCGGGCGCTCGACTCGCGGAGTTCCATTTCGCGTCGCCCGCTCGGGTGGGTCTGCTGCACGGCGACCCGCATCCCGGCAACTTCATGCTGCTCGACGACGGTCGCCTCGGCGTCCTCGACTTCGGCGCCTGCGCCCCGATGCCGGGTGGCCTGCCCCCGGTGCTCGGCCGGATGGTCCGGCTCGCTCTCGAAGAGCGGTTCAACGAGCTCACGGAACTGTTGCGCGCCAACGGTTTCGTGCTTCCCGGACGGAACGTCACCGACGACGAGATCGCGAACTACCTGCGACCCTTCACCGACCCGATCCACACGGAGTCGTTCCACTTCACACGGTCGTGGCTGCAGCGGGCGGCGGGGACCGCGACCGACTTCTCCTCGGAGCACTTCCGGACCGCGCGCGCCCTCAACCTCCCGCCGGACTACGTGATGATCTTCCGGGTGCTGCTCGGATCGGTCGGCATCTGCGCGCAGCTCGACGCGGAGGCGCCGTACATGGGCATCCTCACGCAGTGGCTGCCCGGTTTCACCGAGGACGTGCGCCGGGCCGAGTAGCGCCGGACCCGTCCGCCCTCAGGATGCCCTGTCCGGCACCCGCATTCGGTCGACTGCCGGCGCCACCCAGGTGCGGAGGTAGTTTCGGAGTTCGACGCCGGATCGTGGCGGCCGACCGGGGTCGATGACGAAGGACTGCACGATCCGCAGCATGTGCTCGACGAGTTCGTCGAAGGCCGCGCCGGAGAGTCCCGCCTCGTCCCAGTCCACGCCGAACCGTTCGAGGATCGCGCGACCGAAGGTGAGCGCGGTGTCGGACGTGACCCCCGCGGAGAACGCGCTGGCGCGTCCCTGTGCCAGCACCATGCCGAGGTACTTCTCCTCGGAGATCTGTTCGAGCGTGTACGCGATGCCTTCGACGACGGCGTCCGCCGGGTCACTGATGCCGTCGAGGTGGGCTGCGAGCAGGTCGAGGAAGGGCCCCACCTGCGCGACGGCGGTGGCAACGAGCAGCGCCTCCGCGGTGGGGAAGTACCGGTAGACGGTCTGGCGGGTGACGCCGAGCCCGCGAGCGACGTCGGTGATGCTGATGTCGCCGCCGGTCCGGTCCAGTACGCGCCTGGCCTCGTCCAGGATGCGCGCGATCGCCTCGGCGTCGTCGGCCGGTGTGGCTCCGGACCACCCGTGTGTGCGCATCCCCGCTGATCCTCCGTCCGCCGCCGTCGTTCCGGGAACCCTACTCGGGCGGGTTCCCGCGATCCGCGACTAGACATTCACTACGCATTGTATGGTCTGATTCTCCGACGACTCCAGAACGAAGGGCCTCGCCGATGTCGACCCCGCACGACACCTCCCCCGCCGGACTCACCGAAGAACTCACCCGCCGTGCACTTCGGCACGTCCTCGACCGCACGACCGACATGGCGCCGACGCCACTGCAGGTGCCGCTGCACTACTACCGCGACCCGAAGATCACCGAGGTCGAGGAGGCGCAGATCCTGCGCCGCACTCCACTCGCGATCGTGCCGAGCGCCCAGATCGCGCAGCCCGACGACTACGTCGTCCGTTCCGTCCTCGGCGATTCGCTCCTGGTGACGCGTGACGGCGACGGAACCGCACACGTCTTCCTCAACTACTGCCGGCACCGCGGAGCGATGCCTGCCTGCGGATCGGGCAACGCCACCCGGTTCACCTGCCCGTACCACGCGTGGACGTACAAGAACACCGGCAAGCTGGTCGGCGTCCCCGGCAAGGACGGTTTCACCGGCATGAACCGCGACGACTACGGGCTGGTGGAGCTGCCCACCCAGGAGCGACACGGATTCGTCTGGGCGGTCCTCACCGCAGGCGAATCCATCGACGTCGACGCGCATCTCGGGGACATGGGTCCCGAACTCGCTCGGTTCGAGTACGCCTCCTACGGCTACCACGACCAACGTGAGTTCGAGTCGGACGTCAGCTGGAAGGGCGCGCTCGAGGCGTTCGCCGAGAGCTACCACTTCCCGTTCGTCCACTCGGAGAGCGTGATCGGCCAGAACACCGTCGCGAACACCTCCGTCCACGACAGTTTCGGCAGGCACCACCGAATGGGGTTCCCGTTCAACTGGATCGCCGACCTGGACACCAACGCGGACGGTACGTGGGACCCGATCGCGAACATGGGAGTGATCTACTGGATCTACCCGAATCTCATCCTCGCGAACAGCCCCGTCGGAGTCGAGGTCCTGGACATGCTCCCGGCGGGCTCCCCGACCCGCTGCACCCTGCGGCACAGCTGGATGGCCAAGTACCCCGCGACCACGGACGAGCAGCGCGCCCTTTACGACACCGTCTTCGGGCAGGTCCACGCCGCCGTCCGCGACGAGGACTTCGCGATGCTGCCGCAGTGCGGCGAGGGCGTGCGCCGGGGCCAGCACGACCACATGATCATCGGCCGCAACGAGATCGGCGTGCAGCACATGATCAGGACGTTCGCGTCCGAACTCGGCGTGGCACTCGGATGAACGACCGATCGACACCACCACGGCCCCGCCAACTCGACTCCCCCGTTCTGCCGAGAATCTTCAAACACGTCGGCCGGTGCCAGGTGTGGCTCTACCGCCGCACCGGCGGACGGATCGGCGGCACGTGGCGCATCGGCGCCGGATTCCGCAAACCCGTGCCGACGCTGCTCCTCGAGCACCGAGGGCGCAGGTCCGGCACCGTGTACACCACTCCCCTGCTCTACATCGAAGACGGGGCCGACGTCGTGGTGGTGGCCTCGCAGGGCGGTCTGCCGAAACACCCGCAGTGGTACCGCAACCTGTGTGCGAATCCGGACGCCCGCGTCCAGATCCGCAGCCGGTGCAGCGATGTCACCGCGGAGACGGCCGATCCCGAACAGCGCGCACGGTTGTGGCCTCTCCTCGTCGACGCCTACGCCGACTTCGACACGTATCAGTCGTGGACCGAGCGGGAGATCCCGGTCGTCGTCCTGCGCCGGCGCACGGGCTGAATAGACTGGGCGATCGTGCGGATCGCGACATTCAACATCAACGGGATCCGCGCCGCGCAGCGCCGCGGATTCGAACAGTGGCTATGCGAGCGGGAACCGGACGTCGTCGCACTGCAGGAGATGCGTGCGCCCGCGGCCGCGATCCCGCCCGACGTGTTCGGCCCGTACCACCTGTCCTACGACGAGGGGGTGATCCCCGGACGCAACGGGGTCGCCATTCTCACCCGCCGGGCACCGGCGGCGGTGCGGACGTGGACGGGATCGGCGTTGGTGCGCTCGCCCGACGAAAGCCACACCCACGCAGTCGAACTCGACCCCGTCACGCTGGCGCGAGGACTACGCGAGTTCGCCACCGAGGGCCGCTACATCGAGGTGGACCTCGCCGACGCACCGATCACCGTCGCCTCCCTGTACCTCCCGAAGGGCGGGCTGCCCGCGCACCTGCAGAAACCGGGTCGTATGCGGGAGGCGCCGGACGGCGGCGCCCGCTACGACCGCAAGATACGTTTCCTCGACGCGTTCGCGCGGCAGCTGACCCGGTCCCGCCGCGACGCCCGCGCCCGGGGTCGGGAGTTGCTCCTGATGGGCGATCTCAACATCGCACACACACGGTTCGACGTGCGGAACTGGAGGCGCAGCAACCAGGCCGAGGGATTTCTCCCCGAAGAACGGGCCTGGTTCGACTCACTGCTGTCGCCCCGCACCCTCGTCGACGTCGTGCGGACGACGCACCCGGACGTCGACGGACCGTACTCGTGGTGGTCCTGGCTGGGGCAGTCGTTCGCCAACGACACCGGCTGGCGCATCGACTACCACCTCGCGACGCCCACGCTCGCACGATCGGCCGTCGCAGCAGGCACCGACCGCGAACCGTCGGCGGACCGGCGGATAAGCGACCACGCCGCAGTGGTCGTCGACTACGACCTGAGCGCCGCTGGGTTGGTGTGAACGGATCGTTCGGGCCCCTCGGAGGGTCCGAACGATCCGTTCACACCTGCGGGTCACGCGCAGACGGCGACCTTTCGGGGCCGTCCGCGGGGACGCTTGCGGGCGATGACGACGCCGTGGTCGAGGATCTCTCCGCCCCACACGCCCCACGGCTCGGCTCGGTCGAGGGCCGCGCTGAGGCAGCGGGACCGGACCGGGCACGCCGCGCACAGGGACTTGGCGAGTTCCAGTTCGGCGGGGGTTTCGCCGAACCAGAGGTCGGGATTGTCGGCACGGCAAGGCAATTCGCGCTGCACCGGCCCGGGGGTGGTGGGTTCGGTGATGGTGCGGACTGTCGCGGTGGACACGTCGTGCTCCTTACGGACTTGTCGAGGTTTGGGTGGTGCAAACCGGTGACCCGTCCTGGAGCGAGTCCTCCGCCTGGGAGAACTGTCCGAGAAACAAGAACGGCCACGGTCCGCTGGGGCGTCCGTGGCCTGGTGGAGAGAACTACCGAGTGTGGTCTCGGCTTCCGATCCGGGGCACGGACTTGGGGGCTGCTGCCTTGAGCGCTGCTGCCTTGGGGCGACGGCGGACGACGCGCGTGAGCGCTTCCCCCGACCACGGGGCAACGGGCAGGTGAGCGGCGGCATTGATCGCGACAGGTGCATAGCCCTGCATGCCGGCTGGCGCCTGAGCGCTGCTGATCCGATCGATCATCGGTCCGATCACCTCCTGTCCCATTCGTGACGGCGTCGCCCTGCGACACCTGTCGTCCCACTTCCCGGTGACGCGTGCGCGTCCGTCCGGCCTGACATGACGGCGAGCCACTGCCCACAACGTCGGAAACCAGGGTAGGCGCTACCTCCGGAAGCGCACAACCTATTTTCTACCTGCGGTTTTGTTTCTTCATCACACGTCGTCGGCGAAACTGAGCTGGGCGACGGCGACGGGGTCCTCGCCGCGGACCACCGCGAGCACGTCGGACCCGAACCGTTCGAGCTTCTTCGCGCCGATGCCCGGAATCGCGACGAGTGCGCTGTCGTCACCGGGCTGCTGCTCCGCGATCGCGATCAACGTCGTGTCGCTGAACACGACGAACGCAGGCACCTTCATCGCCAGCGACTTCTCCTTGCGCCACGCCTTGAGCGCATCGAAGAGCGCGGCGTCGAGGTTCGACGGGCAGCTCTGGCAACGGCCCAGCATCGTCGTCGCCGCATCCTGCAGGTGTTTACCGCAGACCCGGCATCGCGGCCGCTTCTTCTGTTGCGCAGCAGGGGCCGCGATCCGTGAGGCCGGCGAGTCGTCGGGGACGAGGTCGAGGAGGAAGCGCGACCGCCGGCGGGACCGGCGTCCACCCGCGTTGCGAGCCAACGCCCACGACAGCTGCAGATGTTCGCGGGCACGCGTCACCCCGACGTACAGCAGGCGGCGTTCCTCCTCCACCGCGGCTTCGTCCGGCGGAGTCGACTTGTCCCCCAACGCATGTTGGATCGGCATGGTGCCGTCGGCGAGCCCCGTCAGGAAGACTGCATCCCATTCGAGGCCCTTCGCGGCGTGCAGCGACGCCAGCGTCACACCCTGCACCGTCGGAGGATGCCTGGCCTCGGCGCGGGCCGCGAGGTCGCGCAGCAGAGCGCCGAGGTCGAGGTCGGGTTCGTGGGTGAGCAGTTCCTCCGTCAGCTCGACGAGAGCCTTCAGCGACGCCCACTTCTCGCGTGCCTGCGCGCCCGCAGGCTCGGTGTCCGTCAGGCCCATCGGCACGAGCACGGCCCGCACCAGCGTCACCAGTGCCGCGCCCCGATCGGCGCCGTCGGGCAGGTCGTCGCGGGCGGCAGCCTGACGGAGCGCGGACACCGCCTGCCGCACCTCCGGTCGGGTGAAGAAGCCCTCGCCACCGCGCACCTGGAATGGGATCCCGAGCTCGGTCAACGCCTGCTCGTGAGCCTCCGACTGCGCGTTGATGCGGTACAGGACCGCGATCTCCGCGGCGGGCGTTCCGGAGTCGATGAGCTGCTTGATCCGCGCGGCGATCGCCGCGGCCTCGGCCGGTTCGTCGTCGAACTCCGCGAACGTCGGCTCGGGGCCTGCCGGACGCTGACCGATCAGCTGCAGCCGGGTACCGGCGATCCGGCCGCGGGCCGCCCCGATGACGCGGTTCGCCAACGACACCACCTCCGGCGTCGAGCGGTAGTCACGTTCGAGCCGGACCACCGTCGCGTCGGGGAACCGCCGGGAGAAGTCCAGCAGATAGCGCGGGGTGGCCCCGGTGAAGGAGTAGATGGTCTGGTTCGCGTCGCCGACGACGGTGAGGTCGTCGCGGTCGCCGAGCCACGCGTCGAGCACGCGTTGCTGCAGCGGCGTGACGTCCTGGTACTCGTCGACGACGAAGCAGCGGTACCGCTCACGGAACTCCTGCGCGACTCCGGGATGGTCCTCCAGCGCGATCGCCGTGTGCAGCAGCAGGTCGTCGAAGTCGAGCATCATCGTCTCGCCGCGCATCTTGAGCGACTCGTAGGCGGCGTACGCCTCCGCAACCTTCGCGGGATCGGCAGGCGCGTCACGCCGAACTCGGGCCACCGCCGCCGGGTAGTCCTCGGGTGCGATCAGCGACGCCTTCGACCACTCGATCTCGCCTGCGAGATCGCGCACACTGTCGGTGCTGGTGGACAGCCCGACCCGGTTCGCGGCCTGCGCGACGACCACGAACTTGCGGTCGATCAGCTCCCACGAGGTGTCCCCGACGACCTGCGGCCAGAAGTACCGCAGCTGTCGCAGCGCGGCGGCGTGGAAGGTGCGGGCCTGCACCTGGTTGGCGCCCTCTCCGATACCGAGCCCGCGTAGGCGCGACCGCATCTCGCCCGCCGCCCGCGCGGTGAACGTGACGGCGAGAACCTGCCCGGCGGCGACGTGCCCGTCCGCGACGAGACGCGCGATGCGATGGGTGATGGTGCGGGTCTTGCCGGTACCCGCGCCTGCCAGCACACACACCGGACCGCGGGGTGCCAGGACGGCTGCCGACTGCTGCGGATCGAGTCCTGATGAGTCCGCTGCGTCTGCTGCCATGCCGTCCATCATGGCAGGGCCGTCCGACACGTCGGCAGCGCCCGTGCGCGATTATCGGCCTCGATGGGGTGAAGATCACCCGCGGTCACGGAACATCGGGCATGGCCGTGGTGTTGTATCCCCCGTGACTGCTACCGAGACTGCCACCGCCCTGACCATCTACTCGACCACCTGGTGCGGGTACTGCCGACGCCTCAAGAAGCAACTCGACGAGAGCGGCATCGGCTACGTCGAGATCGACATCGAGGACGATCCCGCGTCGGCCGAGTTCGTCGGCAGCGTCAACGGCGGCAACCACGTCGTCCCGACCGTGAAGTTCGCCGACGGCAGCACTGCCACCAACCCGTCGCTGGCAGAGGTCAAGAAGGCCCTCGGTCTCTGACCCCGGCGGGGCCGGCCACCTCGCCGCCGCCGGCGTGCCGGCTATTTCGCCGCCGCCGGCGTGCCGGCTATTTCGCCGCCGCCGGCGTGCCGGCTATTTCGCCCACGCCTCGAGCATGCCTCGGGCGATCGACACCGAGCCCGGAACGAGGAGGCGCGCGTCGGAGGGGGACGTCCAGTCCCCCAGACGCAGTGCGGCGCGCACCTCCTCGCGTTCGAACCAGTGCGCCTCGGCGATCTCGCCGTCCTTGAACAGCAGTGGCGCGTCCGGATCGGCGATCGCGGAGAACCCGATCATCACCGACCGCGGGAACGGCCACGGCTGGCTCCCGAGGTAGCGAATGTCCCGGACGACCAGTCCGACTTCCTCTTCCATCTCCCGCGCGACGCAGGACTCCAGCGACTCGCCCGCTTCGACGAATCCGGCGAGGACCGAGAAGCGGCGCTCGGGCCACGTTCCGTTGCGCGCCAGCAGCACCCGGTCGGCGCCGTCGTGGACGAGGCAGATCACGGCCGGGTCGGTGCGGGGGAACTCTTCGTGGCCGGTGCTCGTGCTGTGGCGTGACCATCCCGCCATGGTCGGCGTCGTCGGTGATCCGTCGAGCGCGCTGAATCCGGCGGCATCGTGCCAGCCGAGTACCGCGACAGCGGTGGTCAGCAGGCCCGCACTCGAGTCGTCGAGTCGGTGACCGATCATCCTGAGGTCGGCGAGTTCACCGCTCATCGCGGGAACACGCACTGCCCACAGGTGGGTGCCGTCGTCGTGGCGACCGAGGAACACCGCACCGGACACCGGTTCCGTTCCGAGGGACGACGCCGGTTCGAGTACGAGCTCGACGCCGTCGACGCGCACCTGACCGCGATGGTTGACCCGCAGCACCTGAGCGTCGGCCCACCCGGCCCGCAACGCGTCGGTGTCGGACCGCAATTCCTCCGCACGGTCCAATGCCGAACGGGAGAGCAACGGGACCTCGGACATCACGAATTCAGCCACGCGCACCACAGTAGGGCGTGCGACGGAGAACTCGTCCGGCGCGCCCCGACGACGGTCGGTTTCAGACGCGTCGGATGTACAGGAGGCGGTCGTCCGCCTCGACCGAGTCGACTTCCGGCGACCCGACACGGACGAGTCGGCCGTCCCGCACGACAGCGAGCACTATGTCGGACAGGTGCCGCGGCGACCCACCGATCTCGTCGTGCTCCACTTCCCGTTCCGCTATGGCGAATCCGGCCTCGGGGGTGAGCAGGTCCTCGATCATCTCCACCACCGTGGGGGTGGTGCGGGCGATGCCGAGCAGGCGTCCCGCCGTCTCCGAGGACACGACCACCGAATCGGCACCGGACTGCCGGAGCAGATGCGCATTGTCGGTTTCGCGGATCGCGGCGACGATCTTCGCCTTCGGGCCGACCTCGCGAGCCGTCAGCGTCACAAGGACCGCGGTGTCGTCACGGTTCGTCGCGACGATCACCGATGCGGCGTGCTGGACGCCGGCAAGGCGAAGCACCTCCGACTTGGTCGCGGACCCCAGGACGGTGACGAGACCGAGAGAGGCCGCGGAATCCAGGACGGTCTGATCGGTGTCGACGACGACGATGTCGGCCGGCTTGATGCCGTCGCCGAGCATCGCTTCGATCGCGGTCCGGCCCTTGGTGCCGTACCCGACGACGACGGTGTGTTTGCGCACTGCATTCCTCCAACGCTGAATCTTGAACGCCTGGCGGGATCGCTCGGTGAGCACCGACAGGGTGGTACCGACCAGGATGATGAGGAACAGGACCCGAAGCGGCGTGATCACGAGGACGTTGATCAGGCGCGCACTCGGTGTGATGGGAGTGATGTCGCCGTACCCGGTGGTCGAGAGCGACACCGTCGCGTAGTAGAGGCAGTCCAGGAACGACAGCGGGTTTTCCTGGGCGTCGCGGTAGCCGTCCCGGTCCAGATAGATCACGAACACGGCGAGGAACAGGACCCCCACGGCCATCATGACGCGCCGGAAGATCAGAGTGAACGGGCTGCGCATCGCCTCGGGGATCCGCAGGACACCGACCAGAGCGAAATCGGGTCGCTCGGTCAGGTTCTCCTGATCTTGGAACCGCTGGCGGAATTTACCGGCCATGGATGGGACTCCCGTTCGCAGACATCGGCTCGGAGCCTAGCCAACGACGGGCCCGGTGCGTGCCGGACCACGCGGGCAGGATCGGACCGACAGTAACGGACGTGACTTCCGTGCGCGATTCACTGGCGTTGCCGCGCCCGGTCCAGCAGGGTGGTGCCATGAAGATCTCACCCGCTCCCGCGCTCGCCGCACTGTTTCTCGGTGCGGGCACACTCCATTTCGTCACGCCGAAGCCGTTCGACTCCATCGTGCCGCGCCGCCTCCCCGGCGACGCCCGCGCCTACACGTACGCCTCCGGTGTCGCCGAGATCGCGGTCGGCACGGCACTCGCGGTCCCGCGCACCCGCGGGATCGGCGGCACTCTCGCCGCGGCGCTGCTGGTGGCCGTCTTCCCGGCCAACGTGCAGATGGCTGTCGACTGGGTGCGCAGCGACAAGATCAGCACCCCGCTCAAGGTGGTGGCCCTTGCACGCCTTCCCCTACAGCTTCCGATGATCGCCGCCGCCGTGAAGGTCCGACGCACCGCGGCGTGATCGGGCGACTACCCGACGACGTCCGTCGCTCTCCCCGCCGTCTCGATCAGCAGGGTGAGTTCGGCGGCGTCGGGCAGGTCCTCCGGTGCGATGGTTCGGCCGGTGCGCACGTAGTGGAATGCCGCACGCACCGACGTCGGGTCGACCGGATCGCCGCCGCGGGCCACGGCACGAGCCGTCATCAGCTCCGCCCACGCCACACGGTAGGCCGCCAACTGCATCGCGACGGCGTGCTCGTTCGCGGCTCTCGGCTCGGCACCGGTCTTCCAGTCGATGACGGTCCAGCCGCCGTCCGGGTCGGCGAACACCGCGTCGATCCGTCCGCGAACGACGGTGCCCGCAATGGACGTCTCGAACGGCACTTCCACCTCGACGGGATTTCGGTGCGCCCATCGTGAGCGCAGGAATGCCGTCTGCAGCGATTCGAGATCCTCGTCCGCGGCGCCGTCGGTGTCGGCGGCACCGGGCAGCTCGTCCATGTCGAGGAGACGAGTTGCCCCGAACCGGCGTTCGATCCACGCGTGGAAGGCCGTTCCCCTGCGCGCCAGAGGATTCGGCGGGAACGGCAGCGGACGTCGGAGCCGCGCGGCGAGCTCGTCGGGCGCGGCAGCCAGATCGACGAGTTGGCTGACGGACATCTGGCCGGGCAACGTCACCTCGGCGCGGGCGGCGGCACGAGCGGCTCGTTCGGCGAGGAGCGCCTCGACGTCGGCGGCCCATCCCTCCGGGTCGCCGGAAGGCGAGTCCTCGTCGTGTTCGCCGTCGGGGGGTTCCCCGGACCGGTCCGGTGCATCCGCGGCCGAAGGGTCCCGGCCGAGCGCGGCGAGCACCAGGTCCGCGCCATGTGAGACACCTGCTCGTCTGTCGCCCAGGGGATCGCGCGGCCACTGCGCGGCAACCACCTCCGCGGTCAGCGGGTTGGACGCATCCGGCTCCGGCTCCGCTTCCCACTGCTCGACGACGCCGAGCGCCCTGCCCTCCCGCGCCGCCGACTCGACGACGGAGCGCATCTCCTCGAGGAAATCGGACGGACCCTTCGGGGTCGAACCCGTCTCACCCCAGTGATGCCCGGACACGTACAGCGCGCGCTCGGTTCGAGTGAGTGCGACATAGAACAGTCGCCGGTCCTCGTCGAGCTTGCGGCGAGCGAGCGCGTCCTTGTGCGCAGCCAGCGCGTCTTCGAGATCCTTACGGTCGTAGACGTTCTCGAGGTCGGGAACGGGGACACCGTCCGATCCGTCGGCGGCGTCGGCGCGGTCGCCGCGTAGGTGCGGCGGCAGTTCCGCGATCGCACCCAGCCACGTACCGGTCGCGGTGCCCGACGGGAACACGCCCTCGACGATGTGTGGGACGGCCACCACCTGCCACTCGAGACCCTTCGCCGAGTGCACGGTCAGCACCTGCACCCGGTCCCGCGCAACCTCCACTTCGCCGGGAGCCAAGCCGTTTTCGACGGTCTCGGCCGCGGCAAGGAAGGCCAGCAGTCCGGTCAGCGTCGCCGAGGAGTTACGGGCATAGCCCGCGACGACGTCGGCGAACGCGTCGAGGTGCTCACGGCCCGCTCCCCCGGCACGCAACCACGGCAGCCGTGCCTGCGCCTCGATTCCGATGCCGAGGACCCGTTCCACTTCGGCGACGAGTTCGGTGAGGGGCTGCCCGATTCGTTCACGCAGGGACGTCAGTTCCGCCGCGAGTGAGGTGATCCGCCGGTAGCCGAGCGCCGAGTAACGTTCCTTCGCACCGGGGTCGGCGATCGCATCGGCGAGTCCCGCCTGCTCGGCGTGTTCGCCGGGCAGCGCGGAATCGAGTGCCTGGTCGAGACTGTCGGAGTCGGTGACCGCGCCCCCGGCACTGCGAGCCGCACCGACCGCGAGTGCGCGCGCACGACGCCACAGCGCCGCCAGATCCGCAACCCCGATCTGCCAGCGTGCCCCGGTGAGCACCCGCACGGCGGCGCTGCCCGCGAGCGGGTCCGCGACGAGCCGCAGCATCGCGATCACGTCCGCGACCTCGGGAACGTGGAGGAGCCCACCGAGCCCGACCACCTCGACCGGGAGGCCACGGCGACGCAGTGCCGCGGCGACGGGTGCGGCGTCGGCGTTGCGCCGGATCAGCACCGCGGCGGTCGGCGGACTTTCACCACGCTCCCGTGCGGCGGCGTATTCCGCTGCGAACCTGTCTGCGACCCACTCCCGCTCGCGTTCCACGTCGAGGTGCAGCGCGATGCGGATGTCGCCCGGTTCGACGTCGGGCTTCGGCCGCAACTCGGGAACGGGCACGCCTCGTTCGCGCAGCGGCGCCGATGCGGCGTTGGCGAGTTCCAGCGCCTCCGCGGGATTTCGCCAGCTGGTGAGCAACTCCAACCTCGGCGCCGGTCGGCCGTCCGGGAGCGGGAAGTCGGTCGCGAAACGCGGTAGGTTCGCCGCGGACGCACCCCGCCACCCGTAGATCGACTGCATGGGATCACCGACCGCGGTGAGCGCGAGGCGTCCGTCCTCGCCACCACCGAACAGGGAGGACAGCAGGACCCGCTGGGCGTGACCGGTGTCCTGGTACTCGTCGAGCAGCACCACCCGGAATCGTTGACGTTCCGAGCGGCCGACCTCGGGGTGTTCGGCCGCGACGCGTGCGGCCAGCGACATCTGACTGCCGAAGTCGAGCGCGCCTTCCCGTCGCAGGGTGTCGGAGAGCCGTTGCACCAGCGGGAGCAGCTCCACCCGCTCGTGCTGCGCGGCCAGGATGTCCAGTAGCTCCTTCTTCGGTCCGCCGCGTTGCCGCGGTCCCGCGGGAAGTGCGTGGATCAGCTTGTCGAGCTCGGTGTGTGCCTCCCGGAGATCGCCGGGTTCGACGAGGTGCTCGGCGAGCTGGCCGGACAGTGCGAGCACCGCTTCGGTGAGCGACGTGGGATTGCGGTCGGTGTCGAGGTCTCCGTCCCAGGAGCTGACCACGCGGTGGGCGAGCTGCCACAGCGCCGTCTCGGACAGAAGATCCGAGGACGGTTCGATCGGCAGCAGGAGGCCGTGCTCGGTGAGGAGGCGTCCCGCGTACGAGTGATACGTGCTGACCTCCGGTTCACCGGACAGGATCCGGTTCCGCAGTTCCTCACTCAGCCCCAGGCTGCGGGTCACCCTCGGATCGGCGAGCCGAGCGAGCCGCTGCCGGATCCGGGAGGTCAACTGCTGCGCCGCTTTTCGCGTGAAGGTCAGGCCGAGCACCTGGTCCGGGTGCGCGAGCTCGTTCGCCACCAGCCACACGACCCTGGCTGCCATCGTCTCGGTCTTCCCGGCCCCGGCACCCGCGACGACGAGGGTCGGACCGGGTGGCGCGGCGATGACAGCGGCCTGTTCCGGTGTCGGCGGGAACTGACCGAGTGCCGTGGCCAGCTCGGCCGGGGTGATCCTGGTTCTCGCGGTGTCGGTCACGACTGGGTCACCTGCCGTCCCTCTTCCCTCGCCGGGCAACTCGACCGGACCGGGCAGTGACGACACCCGTCGTTCGGACGCGCGAGGTAGCGGGGACCCTGGGTGGCGGCGGCCGCGGCGTGCACCGTGTCGAGCCACTGCTCCTCGGTCTCTTCCGTCAGCGGTGCCTGCGCTCGCTGCGTGGCACCGTCCGTCCGGTGGGCCTTGGCGACGAACACGAGTCGCGCTCCGCCTGCCGGCCCGGCAGGCTCACCGTCGATCGCGCCGCGCGTCGCCGCGAGCTGGTAGGTGGCGAGCTGGGCGTGCGACTGCGCGGCCTCCTTGCTGACCGGGTTGCGTCCGGTCTTCACGTCCACGACGACGGGCCGACCGTCCGCGTCGTGCTCGAGGCGGTCGATGCGACCCCGCAGAAGTACCGCCGGTTCCCCCTCCGTGCGCGCCTCGAGCACACCGTCGACGGCGACCTCGACTCCCGCCTCGGTCAGTTCGCCGCGACTGCGCCGCAACCACTCCGAGAAGGTGTCGATCATCTGTGCGGTGCGGTTCATCTCGCGCCGCGAGTACCACTGCGAACCGAGATCGACGGCGTCCCATGCACTTGCGAGGGCTCGGCGCACCTGGTCGGGTGGCATCTTCCCGGCCACGGCCTGCACGAGGGTGTGCACGAGGGTGCCCGCGACGGCGTGGGTGTTCTCCCCGTCGCTGCCGCCGTGCCGTTCGAGTGCCCACCGAAGCGGGCAGGTGTCGAGTTGTTCGATCGTGGAGGGAGACAGGGGTACGGGACCGTCGTCGGGGCGCCACAGTGGGTCCGCCGTGCTGGGGTCGTCGACGCCGTACCACTGCTCGGGGTGAGCACCGCGCACACCGGCGTCGGCCAGCCGCGCCAACTGGACGGCGGCGCGCTGCTGCTTGGCCGGATCGGTTGCGGCGAGGTCGGGATCGCAGACGACGCGACGGAGCTCGGCGATCAGGGCGGGCAGCGCCAGCACCCGATTCGGCAGTTCCGGCGCCAGGTCGGCGGCGGGTTCGTCGAGTTCGGTGTCCGCACCGAGCAGTTCGTCGACGAAGCGGGACGGCTCGAGGTCGCTGTCGCCGCCCGCCGAACGCACCGCCGTCACGAGCAGCGTGCGACGTGCCCGACTGCATGCGAGCAGGAACAGGCGCCGCTCCTCCGCGAGCAGCGGCGCCGTTCGGGACAGGGTGGTGTCACCGGGATCGGCGATCCCCGCGGTGAGGTCGACGAGCAGTTCGGTACCGAGCAGGGTTCCGCGGGGACGAAGCCCTGGCCACAGCCCCTCCTGAACCCCCGCAACCACGACGACGTCCCACTCGCGTCCCGCCGCGGCGTGCGCACTGAGCACGGACACCGATTCCTGCGCGGCCGCAGCCGATCGGGCATCGCTCGGGATCTCCTGATCGACAAGGTATTCCACGAATCCGAGCAGGCTCGCCCGGGGAAGCCGGTCGACGTGGTTCGCGGCGGCATCGAACAAGGCGACCACGGCGTCGAGGTCCCGATCCGCCTGGGCCCCGATCGGACCACCGCGCAGGGACGCCGCCGCCCACCTCCGCTCGAGGCCGGTCGCCTGCCAGCACGCCCACAGCACGGCTTCGACGCCTCGCCCCTGGGTGTGTGCGGTGCGGGCGCGCGCGAGCACGGTCAGCAGGCGTCGCAGCGCGCCGAACTCCCCCTCGGTGAGCCCGTCCACCAACTCCTGGTGTGCCTGCTCGCCGTCGACGACGAGCGCCCGGACGAGTTCGGCCGAATCCCGATCGCCGCCTGCGGCGAGTTCGACGCGGCGAAGCCCGCGGCGCAGGCGACGCAGGGTGACCGGGTCGGCGCCGCCGACCGGGCCCGACACCAGGGCCAGGGCGTCCTCACCGGTGAACGATCCCCCCGCCGTCGCGCGAAGCGCGAGCAGCAGCGCACCGACCGCGTGCTGACGGGCCAGTGGCAGCTCCGATCCCGCGGTGGACAGGGGCACACCCGCCGCCAGGAGTGCACGGCGCAGTGGCGGCAGCACCCGCGGAACGGACCGCACGATCACCGCCATCCGCGACCACGGCACACCGTCGTGGAGGTGCGCCCGGCGCAGCGTGTCCGCGATGAGTGCCGATTCCCGTCCTGCCGCCGGCAACACCGCGACCGATGCGCGGCCGTCGTCGGTGGCGGCGGGGGCCGCGCCACGATGCGACGACGAGCCGGACAATCGACCGGTCACCCGCGCCGCGACCGTCGCAATCCGTTGAGCGTTGCGGTGATTCGTCGCCAGCACGATGCGGTGGTCGTCGCCGGGCTCGGCGAGCTCGGTGAGATAGCGCGCGTCCGCCCCGCGGAATCCGAACACCGCCTGGTCCGGATCGCCCGCGACCACCGACAGGTCGGCGCCGCCGCCCAGCAACCCGACCAACTCCGCGGCCTGAGGATCGAGATGTTGCGCGTCGTCGACCAGGAGACACCGGATCCTGGCTCGTTCGCGGGCCAGGAGGTCGGGGTCGGTCGCGAAGGCGTCCAGCGCGGCACCGACGAGCTCGGCGGCGTCGAGCGCGGGCGCGGTCGCCTCCGGTGCCTCGACTCCGACCGAACCACGAAGCAGCATCACCTGCTCGTATCGCGTCACGAACCGGCCGGCCGCAACCCACTCCGGCCGGTCGTGTTCGTGCCCGAGTCGTTCGAGGTCCTCGGGGCCGAGTCCCCGCTCGCCCGCACGCAGCATCAGGTCCCGCAACTGCGCGGCGAACCCGACCATCGGGAGCGCCGGACGCAGCCGCTCCGGCCAGTACCCGGCTCCGTCCTCGATGTCACCGCGGAGCAACTCCCGCAGGACTGCGTCCTGCTCGGCCCCCGTGATCAGCCGCGGCGGCGGATTGGAGTGCGCGGCGGCCTGCAACCGCAGCACCGCGAAGGCGTAGGAATGCACGGTCCGCACCAGCGGCTCCCGGGTGGCTCGCGACGACCCGACGCCGAGCAACGCCGTGGTGATCTCCTCCCGCACCGACAGTGCCGCCTTACGCGAATGGGTCAGCACCAGAACGGATTCCGGATCACCGTCCGGGCCGCCGATGCGCGACGCGGCCAGATCGACGATGAGCGCCGTCTTGCCCGTTCCCGGCCCGCCGAGCACCTGCCACGGACGGCGGGTGGCCACACCGATACCGGCTGACGCGGCCAGCAGGGGCGCCACCTCGGGACCCCAGGTGCGGGTGTGTGGGAGTCGCGGAGCGCGGCGCACCAGGGTGGTGGCCGGCCGCTCCGCCCGCTCGCGCGTCCGCTCCCGATCCATGCCCGGAATTCCATCACGGACCACCGACAGTCCGGCACACCACCACGGCCCGTGGGCAGGCCGTGGACGAGCAGCGTGACCTGGGACACCGGGGAGGCCGCCGGCCGTCTCCGTCAGGGGCGAAAGCGCGCGATGACGGTCCCATCGGCCACAATGACTGCGTGTCCGACCTGAAGATCCATCGTTTCGGTCCCGAGGACGGGACTCCCGTGCTGGCCCTGCACGGCCTCACCGGGCACGGCAGGCGGTGGCGGCACCTCGCCGACGGGCATCTGCCGCGAGTTCGGATGATCGCCCCCGATCTCCGTGGCCACGGCCGTTCCACCTGGAGCCCGCCATGGGGCATCGCCGACCAGGTCGACTCGCTGATCGACCTCCTGGACGCCGAGGTCGACGAGCGCGTGATCGTCGTCGCGCACTCGTACGGCGGCGCGATCGCGCTGCACCTGGCGGCACGGGCACCGGAGAAGGTGCGGGCCCTGGTCCTCCTCGACCCGGCCATGGGTCTGAACCCGGCGCGGATGCTGGAGATCGCGGACCTGACGATGCGCTATCCCGACTACACGGATGCCGCCGAGGCCCGGTCGGAGAAGGTGCACGGTGCATGGGCGGACGTCGCCGACGACGTGCTGGACGAGGAGATGATCGAGCATCTCGTCGAACTGGAGAACGGACGCGTCGGCTGGCGGTACGCCGTACCCGCCGTGATCGCGTCATGGGGCGAGCTGGCCCGGCCGATCGTGCTGCCCCCGGCTGATCTCCCCACGGTTCTCGTGCAGGCGATGCGGGTACAGCCGCCGTATGTGACGTCGTCCTTCCGCGCGGCACTGAGCGAGCACCTCGGCGACAACCTGACGGTCGTGGAGATGGACGTCGATCACATGGTCGCGAACGCGCGGCCCGCCGAGGTCGCCGCACTGATCGAAAAGCTCCTGTAGGTGGCCGCGACCACGGAGGACCAGGTCGAACGCGTCCGGGAACTGGTCGCGGCGATTCCGGCCGGCCGGGTGAGCACGTACGGCGACCTCGCGGCGGCTGCCGGACTGAGCTCCCCCCGCACCGTCGGCTGGATCATGCGCACCGACAGCTCGGACCTGCCCTGGCATCGCGTGGTCCCGGCGTCGGGGAGGCCGGCGCCGCACCTTGCGCGGCGGCAGTTGGAACGTCTTGCCGCCGAGGGTGTTCCGATCCACGACGGCCGAGTCGATCTCACGAAGGTACGAGGAACACCTCCGGAAGGGTGATCCTCCCGCGGGGGCGGCTCGCCACGACCGTCCGTACGCAGCCGGTCGGCCGTCTCTCCGGGCGTACGGTGGAGGGGTCGGGGCAGAGCGACGGAAGTGACGGTTCGATGACGCTTGCCGCGGGAGGCAGGGGCGGAAACCTGCCCATCGCGTTGACCAGTTTCGTCGGCCGCCGCCGTCAGGTGACCGAGGCACGGCGACTGCTGTCCACCGCACGCCTGGTGACCTTGACCGGTATCGGCGGGGTTGGGAAGACCCGGCTCGCACTGAAGGTGGCCGAGGATTCACGCAGGGCTTTCCCTGATGGCGTCCGGGTGGTCGAACTCGCCGAAGTCCACGACCCGGAGTCCCTCAAGGACGCAGTGGCGATCGCCGTCGGGTTGCGCGTCCGCGCCGCGCGCCCACCCCTGGACGTGCTGGTCGAGTATCTCGCCACCCGCCGACTGTTGCTGGTCATGGACAATTGCGAGCACCTGGTCGAGTCCGTGGCCGTGCTGTGTGATGCATTGCTGCGCCGGTGCCCGGACCTTCGGATACTCGCAACGAGCCGGGAGCCCCTCGGCATCGGCGGGGAGGCGATCCTGTTGGTTCCGCCGCTGACGGTGCCGGATTCTCTGCGGGCGACATCACTGGAGGGACTTCCTCAGTACGAGGCGGTCACCTTGTTCGTCGAACGGGCCACGTCGGCCGTTCCCGAATTTCGACTCACCGAGGAGAACCAGGGCGATGTCATCGGGATCTGCCGCCAGCTGGACGGCCTTCCCCTGCCGATCGAACTTGCGGCGGCACGGTTGCGGGCGATGTCCGCGGCGCAGATCCTGCACCGGCTGACCGACCGTTATCGGTTGTTGAACAGGGGCAGCCGTACCGCACCGACACGGCAGCAGTCGCTGCGTGCCTGCATCGACTGGAGCCACGAACTGTGCTCGGAACAGGAACAGAAACTGTGGCGCCGACTGTCGGTGTTCGCGGGCAGCTTCGAGTTGGACGCCGCCGAAGACATCTGCGCGGATGACTTCACCGGGGGCGAACTGCTGGACGGCGTGACCTCCCTGGTCGACAAGTCGATCCTGATCCGGGACGAGCCGGGCACAGTCGTGAGGTACCGGCTACTGGAGACCATCCGCGAGTACGGCCAGGAGAAGCTGCGGGAGTCCGGCGAGCATCCGGCCCTTCTCCAGCGGCACCGAGACTGGTACGAGCGGCTGGCCATGCGGGCAGCGGACGAGTGGATCAGCTCGGATCAGGTGGCGTGGATCGCGCGGCTCGAACGGGAACAGTCGAACCTGCGCGATGCGCTGACGTTCAGCATCACCGGGAACGCACCAGGAGTCACCGGACTGCGGATGGCCACCGCGTTGTATCCCTTCTGGCTCTCCCGCGGGCGACTCAGCGAGGGACGCCGCTGGCTGGAACGTGCGTTGGCGGGCCCGTGCGAGGCCGAGGCCGAGGAACGCACCAAGGCGCTGTACGCGTACAGCGCATTGGCTGCGATGCAGGGCGATGTCCAGGGCGGGATGGCCCGGGTGAAGGAGGGGCGCGGGCTCGACCTGGACACTCGCGATGCCGTGTCGGATGCCTTCCTCACCCACGTCGAGGGCCTGCTGGCAACCGCGGCCGGCGACTTCGGCCGGGCGGTCGACTGCCTGGAGGCGAGTCTCGAGGTCTTCCGCTCGGAGGGCATGCGCCTGCAGATCGTGGAGGATCTGGTGGGTCTCGGGTTGGCCACGGCGTTACTCGGTGACGTGACCCGCGCGGCCGCCTGGCACGCCGAGGTACTGGCCATCACCGAACCCTGTGGTGAAGCCGTCTTCCGGACCTACTCGTTGTGGGCCACGGGCATGGCGGAGTTGCAGCGGGGCGACCCTGCGCACGCTGTGTCGTTGTTCGAGGAAGGTCTGCGATTGACTCGATCGGTGGACGATCCGCTGAGCGCCGCGTGGTTCCTGGACGTGCTCGCGTGGGTCGGGGCCGCGGCGCAGGAGTTCGACCGGGCCGCGACGCTCAGGGGGGCGGCCATGTCGATGTGGCAGATCGTGGACGGCCCCACGGTCCGGTTTCCCAGCCTGCTCGTGCACCGCGACGAGTGTCGGCTTCAGATCGTCGGTGCGATCGGCGAGCGGGGGTACGAAGCTGCGCTTCGTCGAGGCCGGGCGCTGACCTTCGCGGGCGCGGTCTCGTTCGCGCTGCGCGAGAAGAACGGCGAGACGGAACCAGAACCGGTCGTTACCGCGACGAACCTGACCCGACGCGAGCAGCAGGTCGCCGAACTGGTGGCGCAAGGACTCACCAACAAGGCGATCGCCGAGCAGTTGGTCATCTCTCCACGCACCGCGCAGGGGCATGTCGAACACGTACTGGCAAAGCTCGGCTTCACCTCGCGGGCGCAGATCGCGGCATGGTCGGTCGAGCGCAGCCGAGATTCGTAGGAGATGACAACGCCGCTGCGGACGCCTCCGGAGAAGTAGCCGGTCAGGACAACCCGACCATCGCGCGGCCGCCGGTGAGGATCAGTCGACCGTCGGCCAGACCAACGGACGCCCCGGACGACGAGTCACCGGTGCCGACGGCGGCCATCGGCAACGTCCACCGTATCCGCCCGGTTTCCGGATCGATCCCGGTCAGCACGCGGGAACCGACGACGACCAGGCCGTCGCCGTCCCGGATCAAGGACTCCGCATTCTCGTCGAGTTCGGTGCGCCACAGAATTCGTCCCGCGCCCCGGTCGACGCCGATCGCTTCACGGCCACGCACGACGACGACTCGGCCCGTCACAGCAACTCCAGAAGCGCCGTCCAGTTCGTCACTGCGCCACAGCATCTCGCCCGACTCCCGGTCGTGGGCGGCACCACCGACGACGAGCGGCATCCCACCGACCGGTTCGTCGACCAGGACCCGCCCCGGAGAACCCGAGTCCGTCGTGACCAACGACCTCCCGAAACGATCGACCACATCGAATCCGCGCGACTCCCCGTCGTCGCAACCACTGCGAGTGATGATCACGAGCCCCGGCGGCGCGATCCGGGGGTCACCCACACATTCAGGTAGACCGCGCGACCACGTCTGTCGTCCGGTCACGGGGTCGAATCCGACGATGTCGGCTCCGATGTCGATCAGACCGACGCCCTGTCGAACGTTGATCACGGACCCCTCCGCGATTCCCTCCCACGCATCGCCGAGGTCGAAGCGTGTCGTCCATTCCGAACCGGGTGCCGCGGCGGGTCCGGCGTGCACCTCGACGTCGTTGTCCTCGGGATTTCCCTCGACGACCATCACCCGGTCCCCATCGGTGGCGATCCCGAAGATCGACCAGTCCTCCGGGACCGACACCTCCGACAGTGCACCCGTGTCGACGTTCACCACGACCAGGGTCTGCTCGCCGAGACCGCGATAGCACACCAACTCTCGCTCGACCAGGGCCTCCGCGCAGCCGCCCAGCACCCCGACCGGGGTGCGCCACCGAACGGTTCCGTCCGCGGTATCGACACCGATGAACATGGTCTCGTCGAGCGAGTACCCCCGCGGGTCGGGCAGTCCGATCGCGGTCACCACCGTGTCCCCTGCCTCGACGAACCCGGGTGAATCCCAGTCGAACTCGGTGCCGTACCGGGGGTCGCGGAACTGGGCGAACGCGCGGCCGTACACCTCGGCGGCGTCGAGAGACCAGGCACGTATCGGCGCATCGGCGCTCGCCGTGGGTTCCGGCGGGGCGGTGGGCGTCGGGAATTCGGTACCGACCCAGGCGGGGTCGACGGGGTCACGCTCCGAATCGCCGCCGCTGCGGGCCACGACGACGACGGCTCCCGTCACCGTCACCGCTGCGACGAGGGCCGCGACGAGGAGGCGCCGCCCTTCCGGGGTCACCACCGCAACCCCGGTGTCGACGCGAGGGACTGCAACTGGTCGAGCGTCAGCACCGGGTCGAGAGACCGAGGCGTATCGGATGCCAAGTCGCCGTCACTCGACAACCGGACCTGGATACGGAATCCGTCCGGCCGCGTCACGACGGCGGCCGCGGAGGTCTGCCAACCCGTCGCCCCGTCCGGCCGCATGGTGGCGACGGTGTCGGGCGCAGTTCGCTGGACCACCGATCCGTCGGCCAACGTGGTGTATTCGCTGCGGTCGTCGGCAGTCGCAGGGTCGTAGGGGTCGCGCGGCGCCGGAAGAGCCTGACCGTCACTGATGACGACGCTCAGCCGACCGGTTCCGGCCGGCCCGCGGACGTCCACCGTGGTGCACAGACCGGTCGGCGAGGTTCCGGCCGGTTGCAGTGACCCCAGGGGGCGATCCAGGGTCACCCCGTCCGGTGCCAGCGCCTGCCAGGCACCGTCGAGGACCGTGTCGACCTCCGCGACGGTCGCCCGGGTCAGCGGGAACCCGCCTGCGCCGCCGCCCGAGTCGCACGACCGCGGCGGGGGTGGCGTGCCTTCCGGGACGGGTGCGGTGGTCGCGAGGCCGGGCGTGCGCGCCAGGTCCGACAGTTCGCCGACGGTCAGCGGCACGCCCCCGCTGTTCCGATTTCCCTGCTCCGCCGGATACTCGTCACTCGCCCAGGCCTGCACCTGCGTGTGGTCGGGCAGGTACGCGGTGGCCTGTCGAGACAGGGTTCGGACGCCGTCGTACTCGGCCCAGGTGTCGAGGGTGTCGACGACAGTGCCGTCGGGGAAGGTGCTGCGGCGGTCGAGTGCGCCGGCCACACATTCGGGCACGGGCTTCGTCCGTTGCCGGACGGTCACACTCACACGTCCCCGCTCATCGCCGCGCACCAGCAGCCCACTGGCGGTGGTGTCACCTCCGATGTCGTCGACAGTCATGTCGTCGGGAAACTCGGCGTTTCCGCTGTAGTCGTGCATAGGCTGGAAGGTCAGGGAGTTGTCGGGATCGGCGAATTCGAGCTGCACCTGCGCGGGCAGAGACGCACGGAGCGCGTCGCTCATCGCGGTGGCCTTCGGTGCCGTGAACCACGGATACCGCGGATTGTCGTAGGTCGCGTCGCCGGAGAGCCACGCCGCGAAGCCCTCGTCGGATGACGGCGCCGCGACGGTGTCGCACCCCGGGATCGTGGTCGGGAACTCGACCTCGGGGGTGAGGTACGCCGGCCCGGCCGCCTCGTCGGGTGACGGCGTGTGCAGCAGTCCGGCGACCATCACCCCGCTCGCGACAATGGACACGACGACCAGCGTGTCCGCCAGTCCCCATCGGAGCTCTGGCCCCTGCGCCATCTATCCCCCTCAACGTCACGATCCGGTCGGACCGTCGCTACCGTTTCGTCGGATTCACGATGTGCGTTACTCGGTGCGGGCTGGGGAAAGTAGCCCACGCATCGCCGTGCGACGATGAGCGCATGACCGCGGAACCCTGTGACGCCATCGTTCTCGCCGGCGGGTCCGGCAGCAGGATGGGCGGCGTCGACAAGCCCGCCATCGAGGTCGGTGGGCGCAGCATGCTGGCCACCGCGCTCGCCGCCGTCGAGGACGCGGCCGTGACGGTCGTCGTCGGTCCGCACCGCGACGACCTGGCGCCGTCGGTGCGCCAGGTCCAGGAGTCCCCGCGCGGCGCCGGACCGGTCGCCGCCCTCGCTGCGGGACTCGAACTCTGTGGTGACGCGCCGATCGTGGCCGTCCTCGCCGCCGACCTGCCCACACTCACCGCCGAAGCGGTCGACCGGTTGCGTGAAGCAGTCGACACCTCCGGCGCCGACGCCGCGTTCGCGGTCGACGAGTCCGGGCGCGTGCAGTTCCTCCTCGGCGTCTGGCGGACCGCAACACTTGCCACCCGCCTCGCCGAACTGGGCGGTCTCACCAACCAGCCGATGAAGTCGCTGGTCCCCGACAACGTCACGACCGTCACGATGTCGGACATCTCCGACTGCGACACCGCAGCCGATCTGATCGCCGCCCGTGCCCGCGCCGCACGGTCGTCACTGTCGATCGCCGACGCCCGCGACATCATCCGCCGCGGCATCGAATCGCTTCCTGCCCTTGAGCTGTCGCCCCTGGAGGCGATCGGCGGCGCGCTCGCCCAACCGCTGATCGCGGCCGACGCCCTGCCCCGCGTCGACGTGTCCGCGATGGACGGCTACGCCGTGTCCGGTCCCGGCCCGTGGCAACTCGACACCACCGTCAGGTACGCCGGGTCCACGGACGAGGTGGTGCTGGACGACGGTCACGCGGTGCGGATCGCGACGGGCGCCCACCTCCCCACTGGCGCGACCGGCGTGATTCGCGACGAACACACCGACCTGGACGGAAAGATCCTGACCCACAAGGCGGATACCCCGGATCGGGACGACACCCGCCGCCGCGGCGAGGACTGGCATCCAGGCGCCTCACTCGCCGAGGCCGGCACCCGCGTGACGCCTGCCCTCGCCTCCCTCGCCCGCAGCGCCGAGGTCACCGAACTGCTCGTGCGCGGACCGGTCCGCGCGCACGTGGTGGTGACCGGCGACGAGATCCGGCGCGACGGTCCGCTGCGCGACGGTCAGACTCGAGACTCCCTCGGACCTGTTCTCCCGCATTATCTTTCCTGGTGCGGAATGCAGTCCGCCGCGAGCACCCACCTGCGCGACACGGCAGGCGGCTTCGACGAGCTCCTCGCACCCGGGTCGACGGACACGGACGTCATCGTGATCGTCGGCGCCACCGGTGGTGGTGCCGCCGATCACCTGCGTCTGGCACTCGAACGAGCCGGAGCGCGCATCGTGGTGGGCCGGGTGCGCTGCCGACCGGGTGGATCACAGGTCGTTGCCGCGCTCCCCGACGACCGCATCGTGATCGGCCTGCCCGGCAACCCGTACGCCGCGGTGGCGACGATCCTGCTCACTGCACCGGCGGTCACTGCGGCGCTGATCGGAGCGCCACGCCCGGCGGTCGTCACCGGCGTCGTCGCGAACTGCTCGGAGGTGTCCCCGGCCGGAAGTCGTGGGGAGACACCGCGCATTCTGCCGGTTCGACGTCAGACCGATGGCACGCTGCGGGCGGTCAATCAGGTCCGCACGGCCCACCTGGGTGCACTGGTCGGGGCCGAGGCCCTCGCGGTCATCGGACCGGCAGCACCCGACGGCGGCGCGGTCGAACTGCTTCCGCTGCCCCGGTGACGCGGGCGGCCTCGACGCCCGCGCGGTAGCGGCCGACCAAGAGCTGCACGAGCGCCGGATGCACACCGAGCGGCTCGGCCACTCCGTCCGCGCCTGCATCCGCGAGTCGCGAGTGAAACAGACCGTGCGCCAACAGGTACGACGCGACGAACACGCGCCGACCTGTCTCGTCCCGGACGCGGGCGACCACCTCCGGAACGCGAGGCTCGCCCGTCGCGACATATCCGATGTCGACGCGCTCACCCGTCAGGTCGGCAAGCATCGCCGCGGCGCGTCGCACGTCCGTCAACGCCCGTGGATCGGACGAGCCCGCGGCCGCGAGGACGACGGCGTCGCCGCGCGTCCACCCCGCCTCGCGGAGACGTTGCAGTAGAACGCCGGCCAGTACCGGGTCGGGGCCGAGCGCGGGCGTCACGTGGACGTCGGGGTTTCCCGAGTCGGCCACCTCCCGGGGCACGTCCGTGTGGACGTGGTAGCCCGACGCCAGGAACGCCGGAACCACGACGGCCGGTGCGGCGAGCTCTCGCAGTACCTCCGACGGGGACGGGCCGAGGACGTCGACGAACGCGACCCGGGTCGTCCCAACGGATGCGGCGACCTCCTCCGCCAGCGCGGCCACCAGGTCGACCCCACGCGCACTCCTGGTGCCGTGCGCGACGAGAACCAGCGCGGGAGGCTCACCCCACGCGCGCCGCGTCACGGCCGCTTCCCGTCGTCGTCGCAGTCCGCGGGGTCGATCGCCAACCGGTATCCGCGTTTGACGACCGTCTGCACGATCTTGGGTGCACCGAGGCACGAACGCAGTCGCGCGATCGCCGTCTCCACCGCGTGCGTGTCACCGCCGCCTCCCGGAAGCACGGAGAGCAGTTCCTCACGCGAGACGACCTGACCGGGCCGCCGGGCCAGGGTTCGCATCAGTGACATCGCGGCGGGGGCGAGTTGGCGCACCTCCCCGTCGACGACGACGCAGCCGCCGCGCACGCTCAGGTCGTGCCCCGCCGCGCGGACCTTCATCGCACGACGCGGGAGCTCCTCCGCGATGTGCCGGGCCAGGGATCCGAGACGAGCACGCGTCGGCATCGTCGGGTGGACGCCGAGCGCTTCGAGCGGCGCAGACGTGACGGGCCCGACGCACACCGCGAGAACACGTCCGCCGAACGCGGCCAGGAGCGGCTCGACCAGCCCGATCTCCTTGGCACGCATGAGCATCGAGGCGACCGCCGGTGCGCTGGTGAAGCTGACGGCGTCCAGCCCGCCCGACACCGTCAGTTCGATCAGCCGGTCCATCGCGGTCTGGTCCTGCGGCGGCGTCCAGCGGTAGACCGGGACGGGCACGACTTCGGCACCTGCGAGCCGAAGCACCTCACAGAAGTCGGGCAGCGGCTCCCATTCCGTTGTGGCGCCGTGCAACTGGACGGCGATCCGCTTGCCTTCCACCCCCTCGGCGAGCAGGTGGTCGAGAACCTCGGCGGAGGACTCAGACGCGGGCGACCATTCCTCCCTCAGGTCGGCGGCGCGGATGGCGCCCTTCGCCTTCGGTCCGCGGGCGAGAATCCGGGACCGGCCCAACGCCGCTCCCAGTTCGTCCGCCAGACCCCACCCGTCGACGGCCTCCATCCAGCCGCGAAATCCGATCCCCGTGGTCGCGACCGTGATCTCTGCGGGCTGCTCGATCAGTTCCCGGCTCACGCGCTCCAACTCGGCATCGTCGACGAGCGGGATGATGCGGATCGCGGGAGCGCTGACGACCGCCGCGCCCCGCCGCGTCAGCAGGGTGGTGAACTCTTCCGAACGTCGGGCCGCGGTCACCCCGACGGTGAACCCCTTGAGGGGCTCACCGATCCGCGTCTCGTCCGTCGTCATGGTCACTCGCCGGCAGGTACTGCGGCAGGGTCCGCGACGTCGGCCGTGGTGCCGCGCAGGGGGCTGTGGACCTGGACGACGCCCGCCCACACCCGCACGCCGTACACGGGCAGCGACACCGACTCGTCGTCGAGGCAGCGCCCGTCCACGAGCGAGAACGGCTGCTTGAGCAGCGGCGAGGTGACGATCGGCTCGCCCGCCCGGTCACCGACCAGGCCACGCGACATCACGGCGGCACGCCCGAACGGGTCGATGTTGCCGACTGCCCGCAGCGTCCCGTCGTCGAGAAGGAACAAAGCCACCTGCTCACCTCCGCTGAGCAACACTGCGACACCGCGCCCCGGAATGAGGCGGCTGAGCGGGCACGCCGACGTCCACTCGAGTCGGCCGTCCCTGACGCTCTCACGTCCGGAGTTCGGAACGCCCCCGGCACCGATGGTGGAGGCGCTGGTGCGCCCCGAATCGGTGTCGGATGGCATCTTGGAATCGATCACGGTCATCGCCGGTCCTCCCTGTAACAATCTGCCCCTATTTCTACGGAGCTGGTGTTACCCCGCTGTTAAGGCGCGATTCCCTCGCGGTAAGCAGCCGAACATCACGCCGGCATCGGGGGCATTCCCATCAGAACCGGGATCTTGCGGACCCCGGATTCGTCGAATGCGACCGTCGGATCGGCCTCGTCGGGTGCGTTGACGAAGGACACGAACCGGGCGAGCTTCTCCGGATCCTCCAGCACACCGGCCCACTCGTCGTGGTAGCCGTCCACGTGCTTCGCCATGGCCGCCTCCAGTTCGTCACCGATGCCGAGGCTGTCGTTGCACACGACGTCCTTGAGGTGATCGAGGCCGCCGTCCATCGCTTCGAGCCACGGCGCCGTGCGCTGCAGCCGGTCGGCGGTGCGGATGTAGAACATGAGGAATCGGTCGATGTACTTGACGAGGGTCTGGTCGTCCAGGCCCCCTGCGAGCAGGACCGCATGCTTCGGCGACTGACCACCGTTGCCGCAGACGTACAGATTCCAGCCGCTCTCGGTGGCGATGACACCGACGTCCTTGCCTCGCGCCTCGGCGCATTCGCGTGCACAGCCCGACACACCGAACTTGATCTTGTGCGGCGACCGCAGGCCGCGGTAGCGCATCTCGAGATCGACGGCCATCCCGACCGAATCCTGGACGCCGTAGCGGCACCACGTCGAGCCGACGCAGCTCTTCACCGTGCGCAGCGACTTCCCGTATGCCTGACCGGATTCCATGCCCGCGTCGACGAGACGCTTCCAGATCATCGGCAACTGCTCCACGCGCGCGCCGAACATGTCGATGCGCTGACCACCGGTCATCTTCACGTACAGCCCGAAGTCGCGGGCCACCTCGCCGATCACGATCAGCTGCTCGGGCGTGCACTCGCCGCCGGGCATCCGCGGGACCACGGAGTAGGTGCCGTTCTTCTGGATGTTGGCGAGGAAGTGGTCGTTGGTGTCCTGCAGCCCCGCCTGCTGACGGTGCAGGATGTGGTCGGAGTCGGTCGAGGCGAGGATCGACGCCACCACCGGCTTGCAGATGTCGCAGCCGGTGCCCTTGCCGTACTTGGAGATCAGCGACGAGAAGGTGCGGGTTCCGGTGGCCTGGACGATCTGGAACAGCTCGGCGCGGGACTGCTCGAAGTGCTCGCACAGGGCCTTGCTGAGCACCACACCCGACGACGCGAGCAGCTGCTTGATCGTGGGAAGGCAACCACCACAGGTGGTTCCGGCGTTGGTGCACGCCTTGACCTGGGCGATGTCGCACGCACCCTCGGCGATCGCGCCGCAGATCGCACCCTTGGTGACGGCGTTGCAGGAACACACCTCGGCGTCGTCCGGCAACGACCCCGCACCGGGCTTCTCACCGGCGGGCGAGATGAGCACGGCCGGATCGCCGGGCAATTCGCGTCCCACGAGCGGACGCAGCGACGCGTAGGCGGTCGCGTCCCCGACCAGGATGCCGCCGAGCAGCGTCCTCGCGTCGTCGGAGACGACCAGCTTCGCGTAGGTGCCCTTGGCGGCGTCGTTGAGCACCACCTCGAGGGCACCCTCGGACTGTGCGTGCGCGTCACCGAAGCTGGCGACGTCGACACCCATCAGCTTGAGCTTCGTCGACAGGTCGGCCCCGGGGAACTCGGCCGCGCCGCCGAGCAGACGGTCCGCGACGACCTCCGCGGTGCTGTAGCCGGGCGCGACGAGTCCGTAACAGGTGCCCTCGACGGCCGCGCACTCGCCGACCGCGTAGATCGCGTCGTCCGAGGTACGACAACCGATGTCGGTGAGGATCCCGCCGCGCTGACCGACGTCGAGCCCGGCGTCGCGGGCGAGTTGGTCCTGCGGCCGGACACCTGCGGAGAACACGAGCAGCGACGCGTCGATGACCGATCCGTCGGACAGTTCGACCGCGATCCCGGACGGCCCCTCGGTGATCGCCGCGGTTCCGACGCCGGTGTGCACGGAGACGCCCAAACTCTCGACGAGGCGGGCCAGGAGCGCACCACCGCCCTCGTCGACCTGCAGCGGCATCAGTCGCGGCGCGAACTCGACGACGTGCGGGGTCATACCGAGCAGGCGCAGCGCGTTCGCCGCCTCGAGACCGAGGAGGCCGCCACCGACGACGACACCGACGGCGCCTGGTCCGGCGGCCTCCGCGCGGGCACGGATGCCGTCGAGGTCGTCGAGGGTGCGGTAGACGTAGCACTCGTCGCGGTCGTGTCCGGGGACCGGCGGCACGAACGCGTACGAGCCGGTCGCCATCACGACCGCGTCGTAGGAGAGGACGTCGCCCGCCGACGTCGTCACCGTGCGCGCCGCGCGGTCGATGTCGGTGGCCCGAACCCCGAGCCGCAGGTCGACGAGATCGTCACTCTCGTATTCGTTCCCGGCAAGCGCGAGTTCCTTCGCGTCCCATGAGCCGACGTAGGACGAGAGGCCGACCCGGTCGTAGGCGGGCAGGTTCTCCTCGCAGAGCACGGTGATCCGCCACTGCCCGGCCTCGTCCCGCGCGCGGAGCGCTTCGACGAACCGGTGTCCGACCATTCCGTGACCAATGACCACGACAGACTTGGCACTCGCAACAGACTGGGGGCTCATGCCGCACCTTCTTCCTCGATCGATCTTGCACTGCTGTCCTACGGACGAACTGTCTTCTGGGGCTTGGGTACCCGGGCCAGGAAACCTTGTGAGCCGCGTCGTCAGTCGGTGGCGAGCGCCGGGGACTTGGCGTCCTCGGACGCCGTGCGCTCGGTGGGCCGCCGCAGGAACACGAACCAGGTGACGAACACGCAGGCGACGTAGAAGGCGAGGAACACCCAGAACGCCATGGTGGCCGACTTCGCGTCGCTGAGGTAGGACGCGCGGAGGACCAGGTTGATGCCGACACCGCCGAGTCCGCCGATGGCACCTGCGAAGCCGATGAGCGCACCGGACATGTTGCGCGACCAGGTGGCCTTCTCCTCGGCGTTGAGGTGGTCGAGACCCTGCGCCTTCGCCTCGAAGATCGACGGGATGATCTTGTAGACGGAACCGTTGCCGAGGCCCGACAGGAGGAACAGGGCGATGAAGCCGACGACCAGCAGCGTCAGGACTCCGGTGCTCGCGGCACCTGCGGTGGCGTCGTCGATCATGCTGGCCGTGACCAGGAGTCCCGCGGCGAGGGTCATCGCGGCGAAGGTGTAGAGGGTGATCTTGCCGCCGCCGATGCGGTCGGCCAGCTTGCCACCGTACGGGCGGGCGATCGAGCCGAGCAGCGGGCCGATGAACGCGATCTGCGCGGTGTGCAGCGCCGCCTGCGCCGGGGTGTCGCCACCCGCGAGGAAGTTGATCTGCATGACCTGACCGAAGGCGAAGCTGTAGCCGATGAACGAACCGAACGTGCCGATGTAGAGGAAGGCGATGACCCACGAGTGGCTGAACTTGAGGGTGTTGCCCATGGCCCTGAGGTCGGCCTTCTGGTTGCCGAGGTTGTCCATGAACAGGGCTGCGCCGACGGCCGCCGCGCCGCAGAGGACGAGGTAGACGGAGCAGACGATCCAGGCCTCGGTGTTGCCGACGGTTGCGATCACGAGCAGGCCGATGAGCTGGACGACCGGGACGCCGATGTTGCCGCCACCCGCGTTGAGTCCGAGCGCCCAGCCCTTGAGTCGCTGGGGGTAGAAGGCGTTGATGTTCGTCATCGAGGACGCGAAGTTGCCGCCGCCGACGCCGGCGATCGCCGCGACCAGCAGGAAGGTGGTGTACGAGTGCCCGGGGTTGAGCATCAGGTAGAGGGTTCCGATGAGCGGCACCCACAGCACGAAGGCACTGAAGACAGTCCAGTTACGGCCACCGAACTTCGCTGTCGCGACGGTGTAGGGAATGCGGAGGAGGGAGCCGACCAGGGTCGGGACCGCGACGAGGAAGAACTTGCCCGCGGCGTCGATACCGTAGATGTCGGTCGGCATGAACAGGACCATCACGGACCAGATGGACCAGACGGAGAACCCGACGTGTTCGGCGAAGACCGACCAGACGAGGTTGCGCTTGGCGATGTCCTTGCCGCCGGCCTCCCATGCGTCGACGTCCTCCGCGTCCCACTTCGCGATGTAGCGCTTGCGGGTCGAAACGGGGGCGTCGAGACCCACGGCTGTTGCCGTGGTGTCATCGGAGCGTGTGGTCACCGGGCCTCCTCGTAGTAGTGGATTGCCCAGAAAACTACGAGTGGGATGTTGCCTCGGTGCTGCCGTCAATGACCCCGCAATAAACTTGCTCTCACCTTGCCGACCGGTGGGATGTGAGAACCTTTCCGCAGGTGAACGGCATGTTACGGAGTGTGACGCGGACCGGCGTCGGCGCGATCGGCGGTCCACGAGTCCTCGAGGAACCGCGGCTTGCACGCCACCCGGCCCGCCACGAGGATCACGCACACGGCGACGAGAAGCAGTGCGAACGGCCACGTCCACCCGCCCGTTGCGTCGTGCAACACCCCGAACATCAGGGGGCCGATGCAGGCGACCGCGTAGCCGAGCCCCTGGGTGAAGCCGGACAGTGCCGCCGATCCGGCACCGGTGCGGGTCCGCAGGTTGATGAGCGTCAACGCCATCGGGAACGTACTGGGCCCGAGCCCGACCACCACGATCCACACGATCGGTGCCGACATCGGAGCCCACAGCAGTCCCGCGAATCCGACGAGGTAGCTGACTCCGCACGCGAGGACCACCGGGTACGGGTTGGCGATCCGAATGCAGAGCGACGGCGCGCTGAGTGCGGCGAGGAATCCGACGGCACTGAACAGCGCGACCATCGACCCGGCGAACCCGGTGCTCGCCCCCGCCTCGGTGAGGATCTTCGGTATCCAGGTGAACATCGAATAGGTGATCAGAGAGGTCATGCCGAACATTCCGGCCATGCCCCAGGCGACCGGCGAACGCCAGACCTGACCCACCGGCGCCTCATCGGGGTCGGTGGAGGGCGCATCGCCCGACGCGACCGGGAACGTGTCCGCGTCCCGCCTGCGCCTGCCCGCGACGGCGGTCAGCCAGGGCAGCATCGCGGCTATCGGGAGCAGCGCCCAGACACCGAGCGAGACACGCCATCCGTGTGAGTCCGACAGCGGCACCGCGACGAGCGCAGGCACCATGGTGCCGATCTGCACGCAGAGGATGTAGATGGTGCTGACCGCGCCGATCCGATCCGGAAAATAGCGTTTGACCAGCGGCGGGACGACGACGTTTCCGATTCCCATCCCGCCGAGTGCGAGCGCCGAGAACACCAGCAGTGCCGCCGTCCCCGACATGAGTGGGCGCACCGCGAGGCCGGCCGCCGTCATCGCCATGGAGACGAGGACGACGACTTCGAGGCCGGATCGGCGAATGAACCGCGGCGTGAGGATGCCCGCAACCGCGAACATCGCGGTGGGAAGCATCCCGAACAGGCCGACGACGGCCGAGTCGAAGCCGACGTCGCGCCCGATCTCGTCGAGCAGTGGGGTCAGTGACGTGACCGCGGTGCGCAGGGTGAGCGCGGAGAGGACGATGGCGACGAGTACGACGAGGCGTCCGGCGATCAGTGACCGCGGTCGCTCACTTGTCCGGGCTGCCTCGCTCACCGTCACCGTTCACCTCGTGTCTCTGGAAGAAGGTCCGCGATCCCGGACCCGGAAATCATAGGATGAATGGATGAATCGAGGCAATTGATTAAGCTCTCGGTCGTCTCCCACGAGAAAGGTCACCGTGCAACCCGTACGACGCACCAGCCTCATCGCGCAGGTCACCGAGCAGCTGCGCGCCGAGATCACCGCCGGCCACTGGCCGGTGGGCGGGCGGATCCCCACCGAACCCGCGCTCTCGGAACTCACCGGCACCGGCCGCAACACCGTCCGCGAAGCGGTCCAGGCACTGGTGCACGCAGGCATGCTCGAACGACGCCAGGGCTCGGGCACCTACGTGATCGCCACCAGCGACCTCGGCGGCACGCTGTCCAAGTACTTCGCATCCGCGCACGAGCGGGACGTCCTCGAGCTACGTCAGGCCCTCGACGTCACCGCAGCCGCCCTCGCCGCCCGGAGGCGAGACGACACCGACGTCGAGATACTGCACGACCTGCTCGCCCGGCGGAATCGACTGTGGCGCAACCCCGAATCCGCCACTCCCCAGGAGAAGCAGGCCGCGGTCGCGGCCGATCTGGCGCTGCACCGCGCGATCGTCGCCGCGAGCCACAACGAGGTCTACCTGGAGTTCTACGACTCGCTGCTGCCCGCGATCGAGGTGACCGTCGCCCAGCATCCCGTCGACGCCGCCAACTCGTTCGAGCCGCAGCACGAGGAACTGGTGCGCGCGGTTGTCGACGGCGACCCGGAACGCGCCGCGATGGCGGCCCGGCACTTCCTGACCGAACTCATCGCGCTGCGTCGTCCGGACTGACCACGCAGCCGGTGCGACCATCCACCGGCCGAGGATTCCTCGCCCTACGATCGGGTGGTGCCGACGATTCACCACGCGCCACTGGACCGCACCGATCCCGTCACCCTGTACCGGATCATGATGCTGCGCACCGAGGTGTTCGTCCACGAGCAGGGCGTCGTGAGCGAACCCGAACTCGACGGCCGCGACCTGGAACCGACGACGACGCTCTTCTGGGCGGAGCAGGGCGGCGATGTGGTGGCGACACTGCGAGTGCTCGCGGACGGCGACGGCGGAATGGTCCACATCGGCCGGGTTGCCACCGCGGCGCGGGCGCGGGGACAGGGCGTGGCCGGCTCCCTCCTGAGTGCAGCGTTGGCGACCTGCCCGGGGGACGTCGCGATCTCCGCCCAGGCGTATCTCGAATCGTGGTACGGCCGGTTCGGGTTCGTCCGCACCGGACCGAATTTCCTGGAGGCGGGCATCGACCACGTGCCGATGCTGCGAGTCGGTACGGCATCGCCCAGGGAATCATCCAACCGGACAGTTAGTTGAAATTTTCATGACCAAGAGTGATCCCGTCCTTCAGAAGTTCCGGCTCGGCTCGCCATGGCAGGCCGTCGACCCGTTCCTCTTCGTCGCCTACCACCTCGACGCCTATCCGGTGGGCACCGCCGAACTGGGCCCCGACGCCACGCTCGCCGGGCGTCCACTCGGCCAGGACTTCGGCAATCCGGCGGGGTGGAACATGTACCACGGGCAGACGGTGCCCGGGTTTCCCCAGCACCCCCACCGCGGCTTCGAGACCGTGACCTACGTCCGGCAGGGTGTGGTCGACCACGCCGACTCGCTCGGTGCGACCGCCCGCTACGGCGACGGCGACACCCAGTGGCTGACCACCGGACGCGGCGTCTCGCACTCCGAGATGTTCCCGCTCCTCGAGCGTGATCGACCCAACCCACTCGAACTGTTCCAGATCTGGGTGAACCTCCCCGCTGCGTCCAAGACCGCAGACCCGCACTTCTCGATGTTCTGGAACGAGCAGATGCCCCGCGTCGTCCGAACCGACGCGCAGGGCCGCAGCACCGACGTCACGGTGATCGCGGGCACGCTCGGCGACACCGAGCCCCTCGCTCCCCCGCCCGAGTCGTGGGCGTCGAGCCCGGACTCGGATCTCGCCATCTGGCACCTGGAACTGGACGCGGATGCCGAGTTCGAGCTGCCGGTCGCGGCAGGCCCCGACACGCACCGGGTGCTGTACGTCTACGAGGGATCGTCCGTTCGCATCGGAGAAACCGACACGGACGCAGGCAACGGCATCCTCGTCGACGCGACCGTGCCGGTGACGCTGACCGCGGGTGCGGGAGGCATCAAGATCCTGCTGATGCAGGGCCGGCCGATCGGTGAGCCCGTCGCCCAGCACGGACCGTTCGTGATGAACGATGCCGCGGGCCTGCAGGAGGCGTTCGACGACTACCGCCGCACCGGGTTCGGCGGATGGCCGTGGCCCGCGGACGATCCCGTCCACGCCCCGGACACCGGACGCTTCGCCCGCCGCCCGGACGGAACCGTCGACCGGCCCTGACCCTCGGGCCGCGCGGGTCAGAGCATCAGGCGGATCAGGTCCGCGGTGCGAACCAGTCCGGGCAGCGCTGCATCCGTCGACCGCGGATGCAGCGCATGGACGGCGAGGCGGAACATCAAGGCCCGCAACAACATCTGCGGCCACTCCGGAAGGTCGTCCCAGCGACCGACGAGTTCCTCGTCCGCGCCGCCCCAGGAGATCGCGTCGACGACGACAACGCCTGCCGCCCACGCCGCCGGACGCCAGTACGGCGTGATGTCGGTCAGTCCCGGTGCTTCCGAACCCGAGAACAACACCGTGCCGAACAGGTCGCCGTGCACCAACTGGTCCGGGCTGTGCACCGGCTTGCGCAGTGTGGCCAGCTGCCCGATCAGTTCGATGCTGGTGCGACCGTCCGCGGTCGAGGACTCGAACTGCCCCTTCACCCCCCGCAACGGCACCTGCTCCCACGCGGCCCGGTCCGCGGCGACGAACACGTCCACGTCCTGCCACGGCGGTATCGGTGGCTGCACCAGGAAACGAGGGCGCTCCAATGCCGATGTCGCCGCATGGAGCCGCAACGACATCGACACCACCTCGTCGTGCCGCGGCTCCGGCGTTCCGTCGATGAACGTGTCCGCACGCCAACCGGATACGACGTAGCGCCCGTCCGTGGCCCGCACCGGACGGGCCAGACGCACCCCGTCCGGGTTCAATCCCTCACGCACCTTCGCCGACCAGGCCGCGCGGGCGTGATCGGCAACCGGCGACAGCACGACGTCGTCGCATCGCCAACCGCCCTCCCAGTCGGGGCCGAGTGCCACAGGGGTCGTCTCCCGCAGCCCAAAGGTGGACCGCACATGGGTGGGTGGTTCGACGGAGCTCACGCAGCCAACGCTACCGCCGAGGCAGCCACCACTCGGCCCTGACGCGCCATAAACACCGGGGCTCACGCCACGAACTTCGCCACACCGACGGCTCAGTACGTGGGCAGGCTCGGATCGATCTGCGCGGCCCACGCGGCGACGCCGCCCTGCAGATGGGTGGCGTCGGCGAATCCCGCGCGCCGGAGTGCGGCCAGCACCTCCGCCGAACGGATTCCCGTCTTGCAGTAGAGGACGATCGGCCGGTCCTGTGGCAGGTCGGCGAGTGCGTCGCCGGACAGGATGCGGCCCTTGGGAACGAGGGTCGCACCCGGGATGCGCACGATGTCCCACTCGACAGGCTCGCGGACATCGATCAGCGCGACGTCGCCGCCGCCGTCGAGAAGCGCCGCCAGTTCGGTCGCGGTGACGGTCCCGCCTGCGACGGCGTCGCGGTCCTCGTCGGCGACCACGCCGCAGAAGGCGTCGTAGTCGATCAGTTCGGTCACCGGCACCCGGCCCGGGTCGCGTCGCAGCCGGATCGTGCGGTAGTTCATCGCGAGTGCGTCGTAGATCATCAGCCGACCCAACAGAGGTTCGCCGATCCCGGTGATCAGCTTGATCGCCTCGGTCGCCATCACCGAGCCGATCGACGCGCACAGCACGCCGAGCACGCCACCCTCCGCGCACGACGGCACCGTGCCCGGAGCAGGCGCCTCGGGGTACAGGTCGCGGTAGTTGAGGCCGCGGTCGTCCGGGGCGGCCTCCCAGAACACCGACACCTGCCCCTCGAAGCGGTAGATCGACCCCCAGACGTACGGCTTCCCCGCGAGTATCGCCGCGTCGTTGACGAGGTAGCGGGTGGCGAAGTTGTCGGTGCCGTCGAGGATCAGGTCGTACTGCGAGAACAATTCGACGGCGTTGCCGCTGTCGAGCCGGAACTCGTGCAGCCGCACGTCGACCCGGTCGTTGATCTCGAGGATCGAGTCACGCGCACTGTGCGCCTTGTGCCTGCCGACGTCGGACCGGCCGTGAATGACCTGCCGCTGCAGGTTCGACTCCTCGACCTCGTCGAACTCGACGATGCCGATCGTCCCGACCCCGGCGGCCGCGAGGTAGAGCAGCGTGGGCGAACCGAGTCCCCCGGCACCGATGACCAGAACCTTCGCGTTCTTGATCCGCTTCTGCCCGGTGACGCCGACGTTCGGGATGATCAGATGCCTGCTGTACCGGGCGACCTCGTCGCGGTCGAGGTCGGCGGCCGGCTCCACCAGTGGAGGCAGAGGACGGCTGACGGAAGTCGATGCGGGAGACGCCATGCGTCCATTGTCCTCGCCGCCGACGACGAGGCAGCTGCTGGGCCTCGGGCCGATCGGCTACCGTCCACAACCACCACCGCAGGCAACACGTGAAACCCGAGGAGCCCGATGACCGAGTCCGCGACCGATCCCGCCGTCCACCGGACGGAGATCACGGTGCGCTGGTCCGACATGGACGCGTTCAAACACGTGAACCACGCGCGGATGGTCACCCTGCTCGAGGAGGCGCGAATCGACTGGCTCGGATCGGTCGACCCGGAGGTCTCGGCGATGCTGCGCAATTCGGTCGTCGCGCACCTCGAGATCCGGTACCGGACTCCACTCGCGCACGCCGACAGCCCGCTGCAGGTGTCGATGTGGCTGGCACGGGTGCGCAGCGCCGACCTGACCGTCCACTACGAGGTCCGGGCGGCGGGTGCGGGGGCCGACTCGCGTCCCGCGGTGGAGGCGTCGACGCAGCTGGCGCTCGGTGATCCCTACGCGCGCACACTCCGGCGGCTCACCGCGGACCAGCGGCAGATGCTCGCACCGTGGGTGCGGCCCGCCTGAACGACGGCCACGGACGGGGTGTGCGTCATCCCCGAGGGTAGGGCCACGGATTGAACCGGCAGGTCTTGCCGTCCATCGGAACGACACCCTCCGGGTCGAGCTTGGCGATGTCGTTGTTCGAGGTGCCGAACGTCTGCTGCATCATCACGGGCGCGAGACCGCCGTCGGCCTCGCACGGCTGGTGAGCCTGGTAGCCGACCGCGTGCCCCACCTCGTGGTTGATCAGGTACTGGCGGTAGGACCCGATGTCGCCCTGGAAGCCGACGGCGCCGCGAACCCAGCGCGGCTCGTTGAGCACCACCCGATCGATGCCGGGGTTGTAGCAGGAGACCTCGAGCTGGATGTCGTACCCGCACGCCTCACGAATCGTCATCTGTGAGGTCAGCGAGATCCGGAATGTGGGATCTCCGGTGTCGACACGCTGGAAGGCGAACCGCGGGTCGTTGGTCCAACTCTTCGGATTCGCGAGGGTCTGGTCGACCATCCGGGCGAAGGAGTCGTCACCGCCGAAGCCCGCGGTGTCGATGCCGTCCTCGACCTCGACGGTGTAGGTGAAGACCTGCTCGGTCCCCTGCCCCACCTTGGCGGACGTCCCCGGAATCACCCGCCAGTTACCGCCTCCCTCGGCGGTGAAGGGACCGCCGTCCGGGAGGGCCCCCGAGGGGATCGACTCGGCGAAGTTGCCGTCCGCCTGAGGCGGCACACCGATGACGCCCGTTCCGTCGACGCTGGTGCTTCGCGCACCGAAACCGGGGAGGCCGTCGTCGGCCGAATCGGTCGACCCACCGCCGTTCAGGGCGTCGACGAGAACGAGCACCGTCACCACCGCGAGAACCGGAATCGCGTAGGCGCGCCAACCGTACGTGGAGACGAATCGGCCCAATCGGCTCTGCTTGCGGACCTGCCGATCCCCACGGGCGCTACGCGCACGCCCGCTGTCACCGCTGACGGGATCCCACTTCGCACGCAACGGCTGATGCGAGCCGACCCGGTCGCCGGGCCGGTCGTCGATCCGATCGTCCCCGCCCGGATGTCCACCACCGCGCAGCCGCGGTCCACCTCCATCCGTCACGGAACCAGAGTCTCACAGTCGACGGACCGCTCCACTCGGGCGCGCCGGTCGACACCCCCCGGTCGACCGCCGGAACAGGCCACGACCTGCATCGCGGGGCCCCAGGATGCTCTGGAGACCGGGTCGTGACAGTGACCTGGAATACTCGGGGGCGGATGTATCCGCCAATTCACGGATGCCCGAACCCAGGTTCGGTATTGTTCGATGACTTTGTGCACCCGGCGCCGTGAGCACCCTCACCCACGCAGCACGAGGCACGGAATCGTGAATACGCAGATTGGGAGCACGATGACTGAACTCGCGGATCGTTCCGCAACGCCCGCCGGGCGACAGGGTCCGAAGCGCAGCACCCGACTCCCCCGCGACGCGCGCCGACTCCAACTGCTCCAGGCCGCGAGCGAGGTGTTCGTCAGTCGCGGATACCACTCGGCAGGCATGGACGAGATCGCCGAATGCGCGGGCGTCAGCAAGCCGGTGCTGTACCAGCACTTCCCCGGCAAGCTCGACCTCTACCTCGCAGTGCTCCAGAGCTACGTGGACAGCCTCATCTCGGGTGTCCGTCAGGCACTCCGGTCGACGACCGACAACCGTCAGCGTGTGCGCGCCGCCGTCCAGGCGTTCTTCGATTTCGTCGACAACGAGAGCCAGGGGTACCGCCTGGTGTTCGAATCGGACTTCATGGGCGACGCCCAGGTTCAGGCGCAGGTGGACCGCGCCACCGAGGCGTGTGTCGACGCCGTGTTCGACCTGGTCGCCCACGATTCGGGACTCGACCCCTACCGGGCCCGGATCCTCGCGGTCGGCCTCGTCGGGACCAGCCAGTTCACCGCGCGCTACTGGCTGCAGGCGAACCGGCCCATCCCGAAGGAGCAGGCGGTGGACACGACCGTCGCCCTCGCCTGGGGTGGCCTCTCGCACGTGCCGATGCATCCCTGACCGACCCGGACACACGAACGGGACGCGGAGAGATCTCCGCGTCCCGTTCGCCGTTCTCGGACCGTGGGGTCGTCGGTCAGCTGCTGAAGCCGACCTTGCGGATGTCCGCCTGACCGATCTCCACATACGCGACCTTGGCCGCCTGGATCAGGAACTTGCGTCCCTTGTCGTCGACGAGGGCGAGCACGCCCGACGCGTCGCCGCCGATCGCCGCGGAGACGAGTTCGGTCACCTCGTCGGGGGTCTGCTCGCTGTTGACGATCAGCTCACGCGGGCTGTCAGAAATGCCGATCTTGACCTCCACGGCCAACCTCCGAAGTCTCGTGCCATCACTACCGGTGCCCAGGCTAGTGCGTCACCGGGCGCGACACCCGCACGCGGCGTGTGCTGATAGCGAACAGCGCCCAGCCCTCGCGAGAAGCGGCCGTCACACGAGACCGAGAACCTCCATGCGTTCGGCGTGCCGCTGCTGCATCCGGTCGAAGAGCGCGGCGACGCCGTTCAGGTCGCCGCTGGCGGTGAGCACGAGGCCCGTGAGTTCCTCCCGCTGCGCCATGACGAACTGCGCCTGGGTGATCGCCTCGCCGAGCAGTCGCCTGCCCCACAGCATCAGGCGATCCTTCTCCTTCGTGCTCGACCGGACCGCCTCGCTGACCTCGTGGACCACGAACTCCGAATGGCCGGTCTCGGCGAGGACCTCGCGCACCACGGCCCCGACCGACGGGTCGAGCGCGTCGGCGATCTCGAGGTAGAAGTCGGCGGCGATCCCGTCACCGACGTGTGCCTTGACCAGGGACTCGAGCCAGGTCGACGGGTGCGTGGACCGGTGGTAGTCGTCGAGTGCCTTCACGAACGGCGTCATCGCCTCGTAGACGTCGAGTCCGCGTGACGTCAGCGCCGCCTCGAGCGTCTCGAAGTGCCGCATCTCGGCGCCGGCCATCCGCGCGAGCGCGACCCGCCCCGCGAGGGTCGGGGACATGCGCGCATCCTCGGCGAGACGGTAGAAGGCGGAGATCTCGCCGTACGCCAGCACGGCGAACAGTTCACTCACACCGGGGTGATCGGCGGCGACGGCAGGCGACAACGGATCGGCGGAATTGGCTCCCATGGCGGACAGCGTAGTCGGATGTGAGCACGCGCCCACCTGCGAAGTCGGCGCGGCCAGCTACCATGGTCGTGGGGCGCCGCCCGATCACCCGGCCAATCGGAGGGATCACGAGGACGCGGCGACCCACTGACAATGTGCGCGCACCTGATCCACAGGTCTTCCTCCCGCGCCGCGCCGAGACCCGATTCTCCGCGCAGGGCAGCAGGACCAGCGACCAGTGGACGAGGTCAACGGCGAGAGTCGGACCTGGGCATCACCCAGCGGCCGACAACCGGCCTGGCCCAGCTCGTGCGCGCGTGCCGACGAGGAAGGCCAGAGCACTGAGCAAGATCACGATCGACCACGAGGACGACGCCAGCGAGACGACGCTGTCCGCCCAGCTCGACAACACCCACACCCCACCCACCTTCGCCGAACTCGGTGTCCGAGACGAGATCGTCCGGGCCCTCTCCGAGATCGGCATCGAACGCACCTTCGCGATCCAGGAGCTCACCCTCCCGCTGGCACTGGCAGGTGACGACCTCATCGGTCAGGCCCGCACCGGTATGGGCAAGACCTTCGGATTCGGCGTCCCCCTTCTGCACCGCATCTCGAGCGCCGTCGCAACCGCCGACGACGCCGACGAGGACGCGCGACCCGGAACCGCCCCGCTCGACGGCACCCCGCGTGCGTTGGTCATCGTCCCGACCCGCGAACTGTGCATCCAGGTCACGGGCGATCTCGTGAACGCGGGCAAGCACCTGCCGGGCAGCAACGGCCGCAAGCTCGAGGTGCTGTCCATCTACGGCGGCAGGCCGTACGAGACCCAGATCGAGGCGCTTCAGCGTGGCGTCGACGTCATCGTCGGCACTCCCGGCCGCCTGCTCGACCTCGCCAAGCAGGGTCACCTGATCCTCGGCAAGATCGGCGTCCTGGTCCTCGACGAGGCCGACGAGATGCTCGACCTCGGCTTCCTGCCGGACATCGAACGCATCCTCCAGATGGTGCCCGACGCGCGCCAGACGATGCTGTTCTCGGCCACGATGCCCGGCCCGATCATCACCCTGGCCCGCACGTTCCTGACTCGGCCGACGCACATCCGCGCCGAGGAGCCGGAGTCGTCCGCGGTGCACGACCGCACCAGCCAGCACATCTACCGCGCTCACGCGCTGGACAAGGCCGAGATGGTCGCGCGGATCCTGCAGGCCGAGGGCCGCGGCGCCACGATGATCTTCACCCGCACCAAGCGGACGGCGCAGAAGGTCGCCGACGAGCTGAACGAGCGTGGTTTCTCGGTCGGCGCCGTGCACGGCGACCTCGGCCAGATCGCCCGCGAGAAGGCACTCAAGGCGTTCCGCACCGGCAAGGTGGACGTGCTGGTGGCGACCGACGTCGCCGCGCGTGGCATCGACATCGACGACGTCACGCACGTCATCAACTACCAGTGCCCCGAGGACGAGAAGACGTACGTCCACCGGATCGGCCGCACGGGTCGCGCAGGACGCACCGGTACCGCCGTGACCTTGGTGGACTGGGACGACATTCCGCGTTGGCAGATGATCGACAAGGCGCTCGACCTCGGGGTCCCGGACCCCGTCGAGACCTACTCGAGCTCGGAGCACCTCTACGCCGAGTTGAGCATCCCCACCGACGCCAAGGGCACCGTTCGGAAGCCGAGAACGGAACGCGCACAGAACGTTTCGTCCGAGTCTGCCCCGGCATCCGAGGACGGAACCGCCGCCGCACCCGAGGGCGGTACCGCCGCCGAGCGGCCGCGGCGCACCCGCTCCCGCAAGCGCACTCGCGGTGGCCGCACCGGCGACACCGCCAGCACCGCGCCCGCCGACACGTCGTCGGAGACCGTCGCACCGGAGCCCACCTCCCCCAGCGGCGACGCGGCACCGGCACGGCGCCGTCGCCGTCGGCGTCGCAGCACCGGTGCCGACTCGGCCTCCAGCACGGCCGCTGCGCCGGCTTCGGAGTAACCGACCACCGTGCTCGCACCCGAGCGGCGCACCCGCGCCGACGTCCTGGCCGCATGCGGTATCGCGGTGCTGGTGGTGGTGTCGGCCGCAGTGATCTGGCTGACCGGTGACGCTCACGGCACCGAGTCGGCCGTCGCCGACACTCCAGTTCCGCCCGCGGAGCCCGCGCTCGCGGTACCCGACACGCTCGTCGAGGCGTGGCGCGCCAACAGTGACACCACCCCGACCCCCGTGGTCGCGGGTGGTGTCGCCGTCACCGGCAACGGTGACACCGTCACCGGACGAGACGCTGTCACCGGCCAGGAACTCTGGCACTACCGCCGGGACCGGGCACTCTGCGGAGTCGTCGGCGCATGGAACACCGCGGTCGCGGTCTATCCCGACGGGCGCGGCTGCGGACAGGTGACCCAACTCGACGGGTCGACGGGTATCCGCCAGGCACAACGGTCGAGCGATGCCGACGACCCGGTCACGCTCTCGCAGGACGGCACCTATCTGACGTCCTTCGGCGACGCCCGGTTGGAGGTGTGGCGGTCAGACCTCGTTCGCACCCTCGAGTACGGGCGGGTGGACGCACCGGTGAACCCCGGGGCACAGCCACGCTCCGGATGCACGCTGCTGTCCGCCGCGTCGAGCAGCAGCCGACTGTCGGTGCTCGAGTCGTGCCCCGGCGATCCGGCGATCCGGCTCAGCATCCTGAACCCGGCGCCCAAGGAGAACACGGCACCGCAGGAGTACGGCTCGGTCGTGCTGGGCACCGAGGGCGACACCGCCGACGCCCGCGTCCTCGCGGTCTCCGGCGAACGAACGGCCGTCTATCTTCCCGCGACCGCCGACGCCGCGGCCGCTGTCGTGGTCTACGACGGCACCGGTGTGGAGTCGGCCAGATTCCCCGCCCCCGCCGACGTCTCCCCCACCACGGCCGTCGAACGCACCGGATCGTTCTTCAGCTGGTGGACCGGGTCGCAGGTGATCGCTCTTCGCACAACGGATTTCACCCCCGCGTGGACGGTGCAGGACGCGCTCGGTCCCGGCACCCAGATGGCGGGGCGATTCCTGGTCCCCGTGACCGGGGCGGTCGCGGTGATCGACACGACGACGGGCACCGAGGTCGAGCGGATTCCCGTGTCCCGCAACGAAGAACCGATCCGGATGGGCGGCCGGCCGATCACCTCGGCAGCGCTCGGCGACACGCTGCTCGAACAGCGCGGCGACGAACTCGTCGCCCTACGCGCCGACGGCTGAGTTCACGCGGCGCGCTGTCACTCGGCGGTGAAGGTGCGCAACTCGACTCCCTCGTCCCAGTGTTCGACGAGGTTCCGCGCCAGCTCACGGTAGGCCTGCGCGCCCTTGTTGCCGCGCCCGGCGAGGACGGTCGCGCCCGATGCACTCGCCTCGGCGAACCGGACGGTCCGCGGAATCGGCGGTGCGAGCACCGGCAGGTCGTAGCGGTCGGCGACATCGGAGAGGACGTCGCGGCTGTGCGTGGTTCGCGCGTCGTACAGGGTCGGCAGCGCACCGAGGAGCGCCAGATCCGGGTTGGTGATCTGCTGCACCTCGGTCACCGTCCGCAACAGTTGCCCGACACCGCGGTGCGCCAGCGTCTCGCACTGCAGGGGCACCAGCACCGCATCCGCAGCCGTGAGACCGTTGAGCGTCAGGACGCCGAGCGACGGCGGGCAGTCCACGAGGACCACGTCGTAGTCGTCGCCGAGCGTCGCGAGGGCCCGTTTCAGCGTGAACTCGCGGCCGGGACGCATGAGCAGGACGGCTTCGGCCCCGGCGAGGTCGATCGTGGCGGGCACGAGCGCGAACCCCTCCTCGGTGTCGACGACGACGTCCCGCAGCGCGTGGCTCCCCGTCAGCACGTCGTGGACCGATCTCTCGAGCCGGTCCGGATTGTGCCCCAGCGAGAAGGTCAGGCATCCCTGCGGATCGAGGTCCACGACCAGGACCTTCCGGCCCAGGCCTGCCAGCGCGGCGCCGAGCGACGCCACCGTCGTCGTCTTCGCGACCCCACCCTTTTGATTCGCCACCGCGAGCACTGTCGTCACGGCAGTGATCTTTGCGCACTCGTGACGCGCCCGCGACCGGCGCGCCCGAGATCGCCCGCGATCACGACCTGAGATGATGCGCGGGTGGATGTCATCGTGCCGGACCGGCAACGTGCGCGGATCGTCGTTCTCCGACACGGACTGACCGAGTGGGCGGCGGCCGGCCGACACACGGGACGCACGGATGTGCCACTCACCGCGGACGGGGAACGGCAGGCCCGCGCGGCGCGGGCCCGAATGGACGCGCTCGAACTGCACGATCCGACGACGCTGTGCAGCCCCCGTGACCGTGCCGTACGCACGGCCGCGCTCGCAGGCCTGAACGCCCGCGTGTGGGACGAACTCGCCGAGTGGGATTACGGGCAGTACGAAGGCCTCACAACCTCGGAGATTCGCGCCCGGGTGCCGCACTGGACGGTCTGGACGCACCCGTGCCCCGACGGGGAGGACGCGGAGGCGGTGGAGTCCCGGGCGGACATGGTGCTCGACGTCGCCGAAGCACATCTGCCCGACCGTGACGTCATCCTGGTCGGGCACGGCCACTTCTCCCGCGCTCTGATCACCCGATGGGCGGGGCTGCCGATCGTCGAGGGTCGCCGATTCGCCATGTCGCCCTGCGGCATCACCGTGCTCGGGTACGAACGCGGGGTGCGGCAGGTCGCCTCCCACAACATGTCCTGAGAAGGAAAGAGGTACAGCATGATTCGCCGCATCGAGCCCGGGGACGTGCCCGCGGTCACCGGCCTGGTGTACGAGCTCGCCGAGTACGAGAAGGCGCGGCACGAGTGCACACTCACCGAGGACCAACTCACGAGGGCACTGTTCGGCGCCTCCCCTGCCCTGTTCGGGCACGTCGCAGTCCAGGACGGCGCCGTCGTCGGGACGGCGCTGTGGTTCCTGAACTTCTCCACGTGGGACGGGGTCCACGGCATCTACCTCGAGGACCTCTACGTCCAGCCGGACCATCGCGGCAACGGCCACGGCCGCGCGCTGCTGGCGGCGCTGGCCCGCGAATGCGTCGACCGCGGGTACAGCCGCCTGGCGTGGTCGGTGCTGACCTGGAACACGCCGTCCATCGAGTTCTACGAGTCGCTCGGTGCGAACGCCCAGGACGAGTGGCTCGGCTACCGGCTCACCGGTGACGCGCTCGCGTCGCTGGCGTCGCCTGCCTGACAGGTCGACGTCAACTGACCCCCTGGGCAGCAGTCAGCGCTCGGAGTCGCCGTACTCCTCCGCCATCCATCGGGACGTCGGCGACGAGAACAGGCACACCAGCGCGGGCACGACGACGATGCCGAGGAGCACGCCCAGGACCGGCCGGTGGGAGTCCGTCAGGAGTGACCACACCACGGGAAGCAGCAGGAGCTGCGCGACGACGGCGATGGCGCGTCCCCATCGGCGGCCACGGAGCAGCGCGATGCCCCCGGCGAGGACCGCGCCGCCGAGAATGACGAACCAGGCCGCCGTCCCGTACGGGTTCGCCGCGTCCTGGTCGTGACCGAGGAGCCCACGGATCACCAGGACGACCGCGATGACGACCGCGACGGCGCCTTCCAACGTCACCAGCCCTCCGGCCCATCGAACGGTGGCGGGACTGGTCTGCTGCGCGGGTGACTCGGACACGGCGCCAGCCTATAGAACGACCACTGCGGGTCGGTGCGGCCCCGGACTCGGCCCCCGCATGCCCTAGGCTCGGAACCCGTGCGTGCGCTGCTGATAGTCAACCCGAACGCGACCTCGACCACACCCGCGGCGCGTGACCTGCTCGCTCACGCACTCTCCAGCCGGGTACAGGTTCGCGTGGTCCAGACCACCCACCGCGGCCATGCCGCGGAACTGGCTCGCCGCGCCCACCTCGACGGCACCGGACTGATCATCGTGCACGGCGGCGACGGGACGGTCAACGAGGTCGTGAACGGCCTGCTCGGCGCCCCCGAACCCGGGGCGATGAGCGCGATGACGATCGGACCCGTCCCACCGCTCGCGGTGGTTCCGGGCGGGTCGGCGAACGTCTTCGCCCGATCCCTCGGCATCGACCCCGACCCCGTGATCGCGACGAACCAGCTGATCGAGCTGCTCGAGCTCCGCGAGCGGCGGCAGATCGGCCTGGCGCACTGCGACGGCCGCTGGTTCACCTTCAACGCAGGCCTCGGGCTCGACGCGCAGGTGTGCGAGGCGATCGACGTCGCGCGGGCGAAGGGCCACGCCGCGACCCCGTCTCGCTATGTACGTACGTCGGTCCGCGCCTTCTTCCGCACCAGGGGTCTCGCACCGACGTTGACGGTGGAGGTCCCGGGATACGATCCCGTCGACGGCGTGCACTACGCGTTCGTCTCGAACTCGAGTCCGTGGACGTACCTGAACAGGCGTCCGGTGGCGGTCAACCCGGAGACGAGCTTCGACACGGGACTCGGCGTGTTCGCCATGCGGTCGATGGGCGTGGCGGCGAGCCTGCCGGTGGTGCGTCAACTCCTGACGCCGGGGTCGAATCCCAAATCTCGCAAGCTGTTTCGCATCGACGACACCCCCCGGGTGCGGATCACGTCCACCACGCCCATCGGACTGCAGATGGATGGCGACTACATCGGCAAGCGCACGGACGTCGAGTTCGTGGCCGTCCGGAACGCGCTGACGGTGATCGCCCCGAGTCGGGGCTGAGCCAACCCGCCGCGAACCGCCGCAGCCGGGGCTGGAGGATACCTGCGCAGCGACGCCGCCGGACCCACTCTCAGAGAAAGTTCAGAAAAAAGCATACTCCATACTGCAAAGTGGCCGGCGGCGGGGTACAAAGTAATGCAGACCACATCGGGTAACCGGCAAGAGTGAGTTACCCCACGGACGGGCCATTTTCTATTGACTTCCAGCGTGTTCGTGAAAGCATTCACAAGCAACAGCGCGGAAACATTTCACCTTCTGCGCATGAATGACGCGAGACGGTTCGGTGTCATGAACACCAGGACCGCAGGTGCTTCGAAGCACCACAAGTAGACAAAACGACACGGTGCACACGCACCCGGTAAAGGAGTAGAAGGATGGACTGGCGCCACAAGGCAATCTGTCGGGACGAAGACCCGGAGTTGTTCTTCCCCGTGGGCAACAGTGGACCGGCCATCGCTCAGATCGCGGACGCCAAGCTGGTGTGCAACCGCTGCCCCGTGACCGCCGACTGCCTCTCGTGGGCACTCGAGTCCGGCCAGGACGCGGGCGTCTGGGGCGGCATGAGCGAAGACGAGCGTCGCGCTCTCAAGCGTCGCAACGCACGCACCCGGGCACGCAGCGCAGTCTGACACCCGATCCACAAGTGGGGCCCGGCACCGAAAGGTGCCGGGCCCCACTTGTATTCACGACCCACCAAGCGAGCCTCCTCCGAACGCTGCAGCGAGCATGCGCGCCCCGCGCGTCAGATTCGCTGGGAAGCGCGGCGGCCCAACGGAACCCGGAGCTCGGCGTCCGTTCCCCCACCTGCCGCGGGCCGAATCGTGAGTGACCCAGCCAGTTCCGCCGACACCAGCGTGCGGACGATCTGCAGTCCGAGACTGTCCGACTTCTCGAGGCTGAACTCCTCGGGCAGACCCGCGCCGTCGTCGTGGATCACGACGTCGAGCCAGCGGGCGGATCGGGCCGCCCGCAGCGTCACTGTCCCCGCCTGGCCCGGCTCGAAACCGTGCTCGAACGCGTTCTGCACCAGTTCGGTCAGAACCATCACCAGCGGTGTCGCCCGCTCCGCGGGGAACACACCGAAGCTGCCGATTCGGCGCATCTGCACCTCACTGTTGACCACGGCCACGTCCGCCATGATCGGCACCAGCCTGTCGACGACCTCGTCGAGATTGACCTCCTCGTCGACGGACATCGACAGGATGTCGTGCACCAGCGCGATCGACGTCACCCGGCGCACCGACTCGCTCAGCGCCTGCCTCACCTCGTCGTGCTGGGTGCGCCGAGCCTGCAGGCGCAGCAGCGCGGCGACCGTCTGCAGGTTGTTCTTCACCCGGTGGTGGATCTCGCGGATCGTCGCGTCCTTGCTGAGCAGCGCCCGGTCACGGCGCTTGACCTCGGTGACATCGCGGATCAGCACCACCGCACCCGCCGGCTGGCCGCCGGGCCGCAGCACCAGGGTGCGTAGGAGCACGATCGCACCTCGCGCCTCCACCTCCATCCGCTTGCCCGCCTTGCCCGCGAGGGCCTCCCGGATGTCGGTGGCGACATCCTGCGCGTCGAACGGATCGGTGACGAGGGTGCGGGTCACCGACGCGAGATCCCGACCCTTGAGCGTCGTCGTCGTGAGGCCCATCCGGTGGTAGGCCGACAGCGCGTTGGGACTGGCGTAGACGACGGTGCCGTCCGGGTCGAGGCGTATGAAGCCGTCGCCCGCCCGAGGACTCGAGAGGATCTCTCCGTGCTCCTCAGGGGTCGGGAACGTGCCTTCGCTGATCATCTGGCACAGCTCGGCTGCGCAGTCCAGGTAGGCGACCTCCAGCGGACTCGACTGCCGCTGCTGAGCCGGATTCGTGTCGCGGCTGAGGACCGCGATGACGTCGCCGTTGCACCGAACCGGGATCGCCTCCCGCCGCACCGGAGTCTCGGTGTCCTGCGGGTTGTCGGGCAATCGGACGATCCGCCACTCCGTCAACGCCTGGCGTACGTGCGAATGCCGGTCCGCGGACACCTGCCAGCCGACGGCGTCCTCGGCGAACGCGGTCGGCGCTGTCGTCGGCCTGCACTGGGCGACGCACACCAGTTCCGGCCCCGACGCCACCGCCTCGTCCTGGTCCGTCGGCACCCAGAGCAGGACGTCCGCGAACGACAGGTCGGCCAGCAGTTGCCACTCCCCGACAACCCGCTGCAGGTGGTCGACGGCGTCGCCGGGAAGGTCGGTGTACTCGGCGAGGAGATCGCTCAGCGTCGACACAGTGACCGCGCCCCGGCGGTCAGGCGATCACGGCGATGAGGTCACCCTGCTGGATGACGTCACCGACGGCGACATCGACCGAGGCGACGGTGCCGTCGACCTCGGCGATCACCGGAATCTCCATCTTCATCGACTCCAGGATCACGAGGGTGTCGCCCTCCTTGACCTCGTCGCCCGCGGTGACGACCACCTGGAAAACGGTGGAAACCATCTCGGCACGCACGTCCTCGGCCATCGAGTACCTCACTTGTCTAGACCTGCCAGTGGAAGAACAGCCAACCACACATGGAAGAATGGGCCCGAGCGAGTCGCAAAGAAGGGAGACAACCATGGGAAAGCGTGGCCGCAAGAAGCGTAGCCGCAAGGGCAGCGCCGCAAACCACGGCAAGCGTCCCAACGCCTGAGCGTTGTAGACAACAGCCTCACGCAGGGCCGGACACCTTCGGGTGTCCGGCCCTGCGTCGTCTCCCCGTCGCCCGAGCCGAGACCAGTCGGCCAGCCCCCTTCGGGCCACCGACGTGCCCGGCCGGCTGACCCGCCCCGATTGGCGGCTACTGCCGCAGGCGAGCGTGCAGCCGGGCCGCCTGCCGAGTCAGGTGGTCACGCTCGGCGAGGCTGGTCGCCTTCGCGGCCGCCTCGGCGTAGAGCACTGCTGCAGCTGCGAGATCCCCGTCCTGTTCGCGCAGGTATGCCGCCACCGCCGCATGACGGGGCAGCGACTCGTCCAGTTCCGCGAGGGCCGCGAGTCCCGCTCGCGGCCCCTCCGCCTCCCCGACCGCGACGGCGCGGTTGAGCCGGACCACGGGACTGTCGGTGAGCCGCACGAGTTCGTCGTACCACTCGACGATCTGTACCCAGTCGGTCTCGTCGACAGTGGGGGCGTCGGCGTGCAGTGCCGCAATGGCGGCCTGCGCCTGGAACTCACCGAGCCGATCGCGGACGAGCACCGACTGCAGGACCGCGACCCCCTCGGCGATCGACGCGGTGTCCCACCTGCTGCGGTCCTGCTCTGCGAGGGGGATCAGGCTGCCGTCCATGGCAATTCGCGCGGAGCGCCTCGCGTGGTGCAGCAGCATGAGGGCGAGCAGCCCCGCCACCTCCGGATGGTCGATCACGGATGCGAGCTGACGGGTCAAGCGGATCGCCTCGGCAGCGAGATCGACCTCGCCGGAGTAGCCCTCGTTGAAGACCAGGTAGAGCACACGCAGCACCGTGGCGACGTCGCCGGGCCGGTCGAATCGCACGCCGGAGATCGTCCGCTTGGCGCGACTGATCCGCTGCGCCATCGTCGCCTCGGGCACCAGATATGCCCGCGCGATCTGGTGGGTCGTCAGGCCACCGACCGCGCGCAGCGTCAACGCGACGGCGGACGACGGCGTCAGCGACGGGTGCGCGCACAGGAAATAGAGCGCGAGGGTGTCGTCGACCCGAGACGCCGGGCCGGGCGCAGGCTCAACCTCGACGACGTCCTCGCGCCTGCGTCGTGCCGTGTCCGCGCGGGTGGCGTCGAGAAATCGGCGCCAGGCCACACTGACCAACCAGCCCTTCGGGTCGCGCGGCGGGTCCGTGGGCCACACGCGGATCGCATCGACCAGCGCATCCTGCACGGCATCCTCGGCCGCCGCGAAGTCCGCTCCGCGGCGGACGAGGATCCCGAGAACCTGGGGCGTGAGGTTCCGGAGCAGGACCTCGTCCACCGGAAACGTCACTCCGTGACGATCGGCGGCGCGGTCAGGAAGGGTCGCACTTCCAGCCACTCGTGAATCGGCTTCCCGCCTGCGCCCGGGGCAGCGGACAGTTCCCCGGCGAGTTCGACGGCGCGGTCACGACTGTCGACGTCGATCACCATCCACCCGGCGATCAGATCCTTCGTCTCGGCGAACGGGCCGTCGGTCACCGGAGGCCGGCCCTCCCCGTCGTACCGGACCCACATCCCCTCGGCGGCAAGGGCCTGACCGTCGACGAACTCGCCGGACTCCTCGAGCCGAGCCGCGAAATCGTTCATGTACTGCATGTGGTCCGAGATCTCGTCCGGTGTCCACCGGTCCATCGGAACGTCGTTGACCGCTTCGGGTGCGCCGCGGTAGTGCTTGAGCAACAGGTACTTCGCCATGACGATTCTCCTCGATGCCGGTGCGACCCATTCTGGTCGCCTTCACACCGGGGACGGAGCCGCGGACCGATTCTCGACACCTCCGTGTCGACCACGTGCCCGGGAAGCGCGGCAGGGCCGGGACACTGTTCGTGTCCCGGCCCTGTCGCGAACGCCTCTACTGCCCCGGATCGACCCGCGTGACGATCGTGGTCTGCGTCAACTGGATTCGCAGCCGCTGCCGCAGACTGTCGGGCGCGTGTTCGCCGCCGCACTTGCGGGCCAGCAGCGACTTGACCTTCGCCTCGATGCCGTACGCCTCGAAGCAGGAGCCGCAGTCCTCCATGTGCTGCTTCAGACGCGCCCTGGTGCGCTCGTCACACTCGTTGTCGAGCATCAGCCACACATCGGCGATGACGGCGGAGCAGTCGAGCTGCTCGAATTCGTTCTGCTCGCTCACCGGGACGCCTCCTGGTCCGGTCCGGCGGTGGCAGCGGCCTTCTCCGCGGCACCACGGTTGAATCCACGTTCGCGCGCCACGTCGGCGAGCAGGCCCCGCAGCTGCTTGCGGCCGCGGTGCAGACGCGACATCACGGTGCCGATCGGCGTGCCCATGATGTCGGCGATCTCCTTGTACGGGAAGCCCTCGACGTCCGCGTAGTAGACGGCCATCCGGAACTCCTCCGGCAACTGCTGGAGCGCATTCTTGATGTCGTCGTCGGGCAGTGCGTCCAGCGCCTCCACCTCGGCGGACCGCAAGCCCTGTGAGGTGTGCTCGGCGGTCGCCGCCAACTGCCAGTCGGTGATCTCGTCCGTCGGGTACTGCGCAGGCTGGCGCTGCTTCTTGCGGTACGAGTTGATGTAGGTGTTCGTCAGGATGCGGTACAGCCAGGCCTTGAGATTGGTGCCCGCCTTGAACGAGCGGAACGCCGAATACGCCTTGATGTACGTCTCCTGCACCAGATCCTCGGCGTCGGCCGGGTTCCGCGTCATGCGCAGCGCCGCGCCGTACAGCTGGTCGAGCAGCGGCAACGCGTCGCGTTCGAAACGCTCCGTCAGCTGGGCCTCGGACTCCTCGGCCGCGGGCGCGGCATCAGCCGGTCCGCTGTCGTGGGGTTCGCTCGGGTCGTGGGGCACGGTGATCCCTTCGCTCTGGTCGGAAATCCAGGCTACCGCCACCCCGCCTCCGACACCGCGACCTGCACCCCCACTCGCGGGACGCTCCAGGCACTGCACCGACACCGGCGACTCCTCTCGACACGAACCAATGCACGGTGCAACGCTCCCCCTGCGACGACTGTTCCCGCCCGACCTAGTGTGTTGGGTCATGGCAGGCTCCGCGACACCCGCAACCCAGGCTTTGACCAAGGCGAAGGTTCCGCACCGGGTCCACAGCTACGACCACGATCCGAGCAGCGCCTCGTACGGCACCGAGGCGGTCGACGCGCTCGCTGCGACGCTCGGACTCGACGCCGCGCAGATCTTCAAGACGCTGGTGATCAAGACCGCGGACGGCAAGCTCGCGGTCGCGGTGCTGCCGGTTCCGGAGAAGCTCTCGCTCAAGGCCGCCGCGGCGGCGCTCGGGTCCGGCAAAGCGGTGATGGCGGACCAGGTCGAGGCGCAGCGGTCCACGGGCTACGTGCTCGGAGGCATCTCCCCGCTCGGACAGCGCAAGAAGTTGCCGACGGTGATCGACGCGTCGGCGACCAACTGGGATCGGGTGCTGTGCAGCGCAGGGCGTCGCGGCCTGGAGATCGACCTGGACCCGACCGACCTGGTCCGACTGACCGGGGCCGTTCTCGCTCCGATCACCGCAGGCTGACTCGTCGGAATACCCACCGCACCCAGATCGTTGCCCCTGACAACAATCTGCCTGCGTACGAAAGCGAGCTTGTCGTGACCGTTCCCCTGTCCATCCTCGACCTGGCACAGATCGGCGCGGGCGAAAGCTCCCGGGACAGCCTCCTCGCCAGCACGCAGATGGCCCAGGCCGCGGAACGTCAGGGCTACAGCCGGATCTGGTACGCCGAGCACCACAACATGCCCGCGATCGCGTCGTCCGCGACCACCGTCCTCATCGCACACATCGCCGCGAACACCGAGACCATCCGCCTCGGCTCCGGCGGCGTGATGCTGCCCAACCACTCCCCGCTGACCATCGCCGAGCAGTTCGGCACCCTCGCCGAGCTGCACCCCGGCCGCATCGACCTGGGGCTGGGCCGCGCGCCCGGAAGCGACCAGCAGACGATGCGCGCGCTGCGTCGCGACCCGTCGTCCGCCGACTCGTTCCCGCAGGACGTCCTCGAACTGCAGGGCTACCTGACCGGCCCGTCCCGCATCCCCGGCGTCGAAGCCACGCCGGGCAAGGGCACCGACGTGCCGCTGTACATCCTCGGGTCGTCACTGTTCGGCGCGAAGCTCGCGGCGATGCTCGGCCTGCCCTACGCATTCGCCTCACATTTCGCGCCCAACGCCCTCGACGACGCCATCGCGATCTACCGGCGCGAGTTCCGGCCGTCCGCGCAACTGGCCGAGCCGTACGTGATGGCGGCCGTCAACGTCATCGCCGCCGACACCGAGGACGAGGCGCAGCGCCTCTTCACCGCGACGAAACGGCACCGAGTCGCGCTGTTCGTCGGCCGCGGCCGCACCTTCACTCCCGAAGAGACCGACATGGTCCTCGAATCGCCTGCCGGCCAGCAGGTACTGCAGATGCTCAAGTACACCGCCGTCGGCACGCCCCGGCAGGTCCGCGACTACCTCGACGCGTTCACCGAGCAGACCGGCGCCAACGAGCTGATCGTGGCGTCGTCCGCCGTCGAGCGGCCCGCGTGGCTGCGCTCCCTCGAGCTGGTCGCCGAGGTCAGCAACCTGACCGCCCTCGCCCGCTGACCCAACCTCCCCGTCCCACACCGCCCGCACTTACTCCTGAATGGCCCACCCATTCAGGCTGACCGAATGAATGGGCCATTCAGGAAGTAAGGCGGCGGAAGAACAGCGGCGGGTCGGTCGGGGCGGGTCGCCGGTCAGAGCAGGCTGATCTGCTCCCCGACCGCCGAACCGGGCGGCGTCGCGGGCGCGACGAGGTCGGGGCCGTCGTTCCGGACGCTGTTCACACGGTCGGAGACGGTGCGGATCTCGATGCCCGCGGCGACGGACTCGGACACGCCTGCGGCAAGCAGGCTCGCGGGGACGTCGGCGTCCGGGTCGAGCCAGCGGTCCCAGTTGTCGGGGGTCAGGATCAGCGGCATCCGGTCGTGCACCGACTGCAGGTCGCCGACGGAGTCGGTGGTCAGGATCGTGCAGCTGAGCAGTGGTGGCGCGTCGCCGGGCCGACTGCCGGGCGGATGCCACACCGACCACAGTCCCGCCATGAACAGGGTGGACCCGTCCGTCGCCGTCATGAAGTGGGGCACCTTCACGGCCTTACCCGAGGCCGCCGGTTCGGTGGTCCACTCGTACCAGCCGTCCATGGGCACCAGTGCGCGCTTGGTCTTGACGGCAGCCCGGAAGGCGGGCTTGTCGGCGGCGGTGTCGGCACGCGCGTTGAACAGTGGAGCAGACCGGACCGGGGCTCCGTCGTCGCCGGCCTTCGCCCAGGCCGGGACAAGTCCCCACCGCATCCGCCTGATCCGCCGGGTCGGTGAGGCGTCCGGGTGCTCCCGGTCGTGGCGCGCGACGACGGCGAGCACGGGGTCGGTCGGCGCGACGTTGTACCGCTCCGTCGGCTGCGGCGGCGCGGAGCCGGTCTCGTCGAGTGCGTCGATGTCCACGGCGAGGAGCGCCGGGTCGACGGTGGTCGCATATCTCCCGCACATGCACCCATTCTGGCCTGCCCGTCCGACATGCGTCGCGGCCGCCGCACGGGTACCCCACCCGATACGGGAAGATGGTGGTCGTGAGTCTGTGGAGAGCACCTCTGGCCGAATCGCCCGTGCATGCGACGGTGACCCTGCCCGGGTCGAAGTCGATCACCAACCGGGCCCTGATCCTTGCCGCGCTCGCGTCGGGTCCATCGACGATCACGGGGGCGCTGCGCAGCCGCGACACCGACCTGATGATCGACGGATTGCGGGCCCTCGGGGTGACGATCAGTGAGGCCGGATCCCCCACGACGCTGCGCGTCACCCCCGGGTCGCTGCACTCGGCGACCGTCGACTGCGGACTCGCGGGCACCGTGATGCGGTTCCTGCCGTCCGTCGCGGCCCTCGCGGACGGTCCGGTCGCGTTCGACGGTGACGAGCAGGCACGTACCAGGCCGCTCGCGACGATCCTCGACGCACTTCGGGGCCTCGGCGCGGACATCGACGGCGAGGGGCTTCCGTTCACCGTGGCCGGCCGCGGCGGAATGCGCGGCGGGACCGCGACGATCGACGCGTCCGGGTCCTCCCAGTTCGTCTCGGGCCTGCTGCTCTCGGCCGCACGCTTCGACGACGGTGTCACGGTCCGCCACGACGGCGGTTCGCTGCCGTCGATGCCCCACATCGACATGACGGTCGCAATGCTGCGCGACGCGGGTGTCACGGTCCTGACGCCCGGCGACAGCGGCGATGCCGACACGTGGAAGGTGCTGCCGGGGAACGTTACTCCGGTCGATTGGGTGATCGAGCCGGACCTGTCGAACGCGACGCCGTTCCTGGCGGCGGCCGCGGTCACCGGCGGCACCGTCTCCGTGCCGCTGTGGCCCGCGTCGACGACGCAGCCCGGCGACGCATTCCGCGGCATCCTCACGGACATGGGAGCGACTGTCTCCCTGGAGGATTCACTGCTCACGGTGAGCGGGCCCGACCGCCTGCGCGGAATCGACGTCGACCTCCACGACATCGGTGAACTCACCCCGACGGTCGCGGCGTTGGCGGCGCTCGCGGACGGGCCGTCGGTTCTCCGCGGCATCGCCCATCTGCGGGGCCACGAGACCGACCGTCTCGCGGCGCTTGCCACCGAGATCAACGGGCTCGGCGGATCGGTGACGGAAACGGCGGACGGGCTGCGGATCGAGCCCCGTCCACTGCACGGTGGCCGCTGGCTCTCGTACGCAGACCACCGCATGGCAACGGCGGGCGCGATCGTGGGGCTCGTCGTCGACGACGTCGACGTGGACGACGTCGGCACGACCGCGAAGACGTTGCCGGGCTTCGAGAACATGTGGACGACGATGCTGGCGTCGAGGGTGACGTCCGAGCCCGCCGAGCCGGGGGCGCGGCCCTGACCCCCCGGCGGTACGACGAGTCGGACGTCAGGATCCGTCCGGGCAAGGGGTCGCGCCCGCGGACGAAGAACCGGCCGGACCACGCCCACGCCGAGGAGGCGATGGTGGTGTCGGTCGACCGGGGGCGCTGGGGCTGCGTACTCGGCGGCGACCCCGACCGGCCGGTCGTCACCATGCGGGCCCGCGAGCTCGGTCGCACGCCCATCGTCGTCGGCGACCGCGTCGGCGTCGTGGGGGACGTGTCGGGACGGGTCGACACACTCGCCCGGATCGTGCGCGTGGAGGACCGGACGACGGTCCTGCGGCGCACCGCGGACGACACCGACCCGTTCGAACGGATCGTGGTCGCGAACGCGTCACAACTGCTGATCGTGGTCGCGCTCGCGGATCCGCCGCCGCGGACCGGGTTCGTCGAGCGGGCGCTGGTCGCCGCGTACGTCGGCGGACTGGAGCCGATCCTGTGCCTGACGAAGGGCGATCTCGCGGACCATCAGGAGTTCGCCGCCGCCTTCGCCGACCTCGATGTCCCGGTCGTCCTGGCGGGCACCTCCGAACCGATCGACACTCTGCGGCGCATCCTGGCCGGAAAGGTGACGGCACTCATCGGCCACTCCGGCGTCGGCAAGTCGACACTCGTCAATCGCCTTGTCCCCGAAGCAGATCGAGCAACCGGCGTGGTGTCCGGAGTCGGGAAGGGCAGGCACACCTCGACGCAGTCCGTCGCCCTTCCCCTGCCCGCGCCCGACGATGCATCGCCGGACGACCCGCGTGGCTGGGTCGTCGACACCCCGGGCATCCGGTCGTTCGGCCTGGCACACATCTCCCCCGACGACGTGATGGGCGCGTTCACCGATCTCGCGGCCGCCATCGAGGACTGCCCGCGGGGATGCACCCACCTCGGCCCCCCGGCTGATCCCGAGTGCGCGCTCGACCACCTCGAGGGGCAGGCCGCCCGCCGGTCGGGCGCGGTACGACAACTCCTGGTTGCGTTGTCGTCGAACGACGCCTGGTGACTCCCCCAAGTCACGGTTGAGACTCGATACTGTGACCGTCGACACGTTTTCGCGATCATGTCGTTTACGCTGTACGAGCTCAATCTGATTCGAATCAGCTCACGAAAGTCACGACAGAAAAGCGGCCTCTCGGTCGCCCGGTCACGACGCAAGGAGTTCAGATGAGTGTGGAGCAGATCCTCGGTGCGGGCTCGTCCATCTTCGGTGATGTCAAGTCCATCCTGGCAACCCTGTTGGACCTCGGTTCGACCATCGCAGGTTCCTGACAGCTGATCGCAGCCCGAACACGCCTCCGACCGCTTCCGACATCCATCGGGAGTGGCCGGGGGCGTGTGCGCTTCGGGACGCAGTGGAGCCGCCATACCATCCTCACCGACACCGTCTACGGTTTCGTCTCGACCGCCCTGGGCTCGAACAACGTCGGCTCCGAGGGCGACCACTGACCGACCCGACGAGAGCCGCAGCCGATACCCGGCAGCCCGAATCACGTTGCCCGGGATCGAATTCAGAGACATCATTCGACCGAATCGCATCTGAATCGCGATGTGTCTGCATAGGATCGATCGCGCTCACACGAGCACAGCGACCACGATGGAAGGAAGTCACAGATGGGCAGAGGATTGGGCCATGGAGTGTTCGGACTGCTGGATCAGATCGGAGGGGTGGTCGGCGGCACCCTCAACCTGGCTGGCAACGTCGTCGAACTTTCCCTCGACACGGTCCGACTGGGATTCGACGCCCTGAACGGCTCGTAGGTCGGCGGCGCCTGCCACCAACACGCGCTCCCCGGGACCGATTCGATCGGACCCGGGGAGTTCGCGGTCGGTGAGGGTCGGCGCGGGCCGCGCCGGTGGCGCACAGGCTCGACGCGACCGGCGTGACGTCACGCCAGATCAGGCGCGGGTTGCCTTACGAGACATCACCTTCCGCAGTCCGCGAGGCTTCCGAGCCTCGCGAATCGCAGTCTTGAGGCCACGGATACGCCCCGTCGCCGGGTCGATGGTCCGCGCCGTCTCGTAGCCGTCCCACTTACGCTCGGACGCCGTCTCCGGCGCATCGTCGACCGTGTCGCGCAGATACTTGTTCGGCAACGACAGCTTGGCGATGGTGCGCCACGACTTTCCGTACTGCACGAGGAACGGACCGGTGGTGTACGGCAGGTCGTACTTGTCGCACAGCTCCCGCACCCGCACCGCGATCTCGGCGTACCGGTTCGACGGCAGGTCCGGGAAGATGTGGTGCTCGATCTGGTAGCTGAGGTTGCCGGTCATGAAGTCCATGACCTTGCCGCCGGAGATGTTCGCGCTGCCGAGCATCTGCCGCAGGTACCACTGGGCCTGCGTCTCGGTGTCGACGTCGGCCTTCGTGAACTTCTCGGCACCGTCCGGGAAGTGTCCGCAGAAGATGACCGCGTTGGTCCACACGTTCCGGATGACGTTGGCGGTGAAGTTCGCCGACATCGTGGACTTCCACGCCTTACCGGTGAGCGCCGGGAACACGACATAGTCCTTGACGAGCTGCTTGCCCACCTTGTCGCCGACCTCACGCAGCTTGCGCTTGGTCTCCTCGCGGTCGTCGCGCCCCTTCGCCACCTTACCGAGCTCGACGTGCTGCGCGGCGATGCCGAACTCGAAGAACAGTGCGAGCAGGGTGTTGTAGACGAGGTTGCCCGCGTTGAACGGCTTCCACCGCTGGTCGCGGGTGACGCGCAGCAGGCCGTATCCCACGTCGTCGTCCATGCCGAGGATGTTGGTGTACTTGTGGTGCAGGTAGTTGTGGGTCTGCTTCCAGTGCGCGGAGGGCCCGACCACGTCCCACTCCCAGCTCGCGGAGTGCACCTCGGGATCGTTCATCCAGTCCCACTGCCCGTGCATCACGTTGTGCCCGAGCTCCATGTTCTCGATGATCTTCGCGACCCCGAGCATGCCCGCACCGAGCAGCCAGAGCGGGCGCTTGCGGCTACCGAAGAGGACCGCGCGGCCGCCGACCTCGAGGGACCGCTGGAGCCGGATCGTGTTGCGTAGGTACTTGGCGTCGCGTTCGCCCCGAGACGCTTCGATGTCCCGGCGAATCGCATCCAACTCTCGACCGAGGGCCTCGACATCGGCCTCGGTGAGGTGCGCGTACTCCTTGACGTCCGAAATAGCCATCGTTCTCCCGGTGCAGAACTTCCATTGACCGGGCTACCCTACCGTAAGTTACGGCCCCGTAGGTTACGGAAATTGTGCTGTGATTCGAATCACAGCACTCCCGGCGTCAGCGGTTCCGCAAGGACCGCAGGGCCGACCGGAGCCCGACCCGACCGCCCGACACCGGATCGACCGCGCCCGCAGCCGCGACGCCCTGCCCGAGCCGTGAGAGCACCCGGAACTTGCGTTCCGAGGAGGTCTCGGGCGCATCGTCCGACGTCGCCTTCAGGAAGCGATCGGGCAGCGACAGCTTCATCACGGTCCGCATCGACAGCAGGTACTGCCGGCTGAGCGGGCCCGTCGTGTACGGCAGGTCGTACTTGTCGCACAGTGCCCGCACGCGCAGCGACACCTCCCGCAACCGGTTGCTGGGCAGGTCCGGGAACAGGTGGTGCTCGATCTGGTAGCTGAGATTGCCGCTCATGAAGTCCATGACGCGGCCACCGGAGATGTTCGCGCTGCCGAGCATCTGTCGCAGGTACCACTGCGCCTTCGTCTCCTGCTCGTGCTCCTCGACGGTGAACTTCTCCGCGCCGTCGGGGAAGTGCCCGCAGAAGATCACCGCGTGCGCCCACACGTTCCGGATCACGTTCGCCGCCGCGTTCGCGGTCAACGTCGAGCGCCACGCCGGACCGGTGAGCGCGGGGAAGAGCACGAAATCCTTGACGACCTGCCGTGTCGCCTTGCGCACGAACTCACGACGGAGGTAGTCGACATCCGTTGCACCGCGGGCACGTTCGGCCTTCTGGGTGACCTTCCAGTCGTGCAGCGCGATGCCCCACTCGAACGTGGTGGCGAGCAGGATGTTGGCGAACGGTTGGGCAAGGTTGATCGGACGCCACGGAATGTCCCGTGTGATCCGGATGATGCCGAACTGGACGTCCTCGTCCATCCCGACGACGTTCGTGTACGTGTGGTGCGAATAGTTGTGCGCACGCTTCCACTGCGACGACGGACCCGTCTGATCCCACTCCCAGGTGGTCGAGTGGATCTCCGGGTCGTTCATCCAGTCCCACTGCCCGTGCACGATGTTGTGCCCGAGCTCCATGTTCTCGACGATCTTCGCGACGGCGAGCATCCCGGTTCCCGCCAACCACGCGGGACGGTAGCGGCTACCGAACAGCAGAGCCCGCCCACCGATCTCGAGTGCGCGTTGCAGGCGGATCACGTTGTGGATGTACCGGGCGTCGGACTGACCCCGGGACTCCTCTACGTCCCGGCGGATCCTGTCCAGTTCCCGCCCGAGTTCGTCGATGTCGGAGTCGGTGAGGTGTGCGAATTCAGTGATGTCCGTGATGGCCATCGGGGCCTTCCGTCGAGATGTGATCGTCAGTCACCGTCGGAGGCACCGCGGCTCGTGAATCAAGGGTAGAGGACGTTTCGGCCGGGCGTGGCGGGGCGGGACCCCGAAAGCCTGCACCCGGCTACAGGTCGATCGTGCAGTCCCCCGCCGCCACCGAGATGCACGTCTGCACACGCTCACCCTCACCGTGCTCGTGGCCCGACCGCAGGTCCCGCACGTGTCCCGACACGAGCGGCGCCACGCACGTCTGGCAGATACCCATGCGGCACCCGAACGGCATCTGCACCCCGAGGTTCTCGCCGGCTTCGAGCACCGTCGTCGCGCCGTCCAGTTCGACGGACCGCCCCGACTTCGCAAAGGTGACGGTGCCGCCTTGCCCGGACATGTCGGCACGGGAGATCGTGAATCGTTCGGTGTGCAAGCGATCGACGAGGCCCTCTTCGGACCACTTCCTCTCGACCTCGTCGAGCATCTCGATCGGGCCGCAGGCCCAGGTCTGCCGCTCACGCCAGTCCGGGAAGAGTTCGTCGAGGTCGGCGAGCTTGAACCGGCCACCACTGCGGGTGTGCTGGACGTGCGACACGAAATCCGGGTGGGCGTCGTGCAGCGCGAGCAGTTCGTCGCCGAACATGACGTCCTGCTCGGTGGGAGCGGAATGCACGTGCACGACGTCGGGAAGGGTGCCGCGTCGCACCATCGAGCGGAGCATCGCCATGACGGGAGTGATGCCACTGCCTGCGGTCAGGAACAGGATCTTCGCCGGCGGCGGCTCCGGCAGCGAGAAGTTGCCCTGCGGCGCCGCCAGCCGGACCACGGTTCCGGCGGGAACACCGTTGATGAGGTGGCTCGACAGCCTGCCCTCCGGCATCGCCTTGACCGCGATGGTGATCAGCTTGCGGTCACGACTCGGTGGCGACGTGAGCGAGTACGACCGCCAGTGGAACCGCCCGTCGACGAGGATGCCGATGCCTATGTACTGACCGGGCTGGTAGTCGAAGTTGAAGCCCCATCCGGGCTTGATGACGAGCGTCGCCGAGTCCGAGGTCTCCGTGCGGACCTCGACGACCTTGCCGCGCAGCTCTCGCGCGGACCACAGGGGATTCGCCAGGTGCAGGAAGTCGTCCGGCAACAGTGGAGTGGTCACCCGGGTCACCGCCCCGCGCAGCATGTTGACACTCGGCCGTCGCGGTGCCGACACGTCCGCTGCCGGCGCCTCGAGCCACTTCCTCACACCCATCGAAATCCCGTCCAATCGCAGAAGCTACGGGCCCGTAGGTTACCCGCAGACCGCGCGTACTGTCACGCAGTCCCGGCGAGGGTCAGAGCAGGTCGAGCAGAAACGGCAGTTCCTGGGTCGCGTACCAGGCCAGTTCGTGATCCTCCGCGTCACCGAGGACGAACTCGGCGTCGGCGTCGCCGAGATCGGCGGCGTCCACGATCCCGACCGCTCGCTCGATCGCCGACTCCGCCTCCGCCAGGTCGACGTGCACCGACGCCACCGACGACAACGCGAGCGGCGCCCCCAACCTCACGACGGCGTCGTCCAGGTCCGACCGCACCTTCACCTCGTCGACGTCGGCGGCGATCACCGCGCGTCGAAAGCGCACCTGCGCGGTCGCGCCTGGCTCGACGTCGCCGACCTCGCCTGCGAGCAGACGCAGCGAGGCGCGCGCCGCCTCGCTCATCGCGACTTCGGCGAGTTCCTCGTCGTCGCCGGACGCATACGCCTCCCGCAACGCGGGAGTCACCGCGAACGCGGTCCGGCTCACCGGGTCCAACTCCTCCTCGGCGACCAGCCGCTGAAGCATCGCGATCGTCGCGGGCACGTAGACCCTCATGTACTCCCCTTACCGGCAGGCTTCCAACAACTCGTCGAGCGCTTCGTACAACAGACCGGTGATGACGTCGACATCGGACATCGCATCCCGGTCACCGTTCAAACCGTAGTAGACGTGACCGTCGTACGACGTCAGGCCGATGCTCAACGCCTGGTTCCGGATCAGCGGGGAGACCGGGTACGTCTCGAGCAGCTGCGCCGAGCCCAGGCACAACGGCGCCTGCGGCCCCGGAGCGTTCGTGATCATCACGTTGAACATCCGCTGCGAGAGCCCTGCCGCCAACCTCAGCCCGACGGCGTGCAGCGTCGGCGGAGCCGTCCCCGACACCTGCACCAGCGTCTGCGCCGTCATCGTGCGGTTCTGCCTGCTGTGCGCCTCCGTCGCGTGCGCGATGTGGGACAGCCGGACCACCGGATTCGGCTCGCCCACGGGAAGGTCGATCAGCAGCGACGACGCCCGCCGGTCGAAGTTCTGGGGCACCGAACCGGGATCCTCCACCGCGTCCACGTCCGCCCCCACATCCGCGTTCGACATGTGTACCGCGATCGGCACCATCGCCCGCACCGTCGAGAACGCGGTCACCGGCTCACCACGCGAGAGCAGCCAGTTGCGCAGCGCACCCGTCAACACCGTCAGAACCACATCGTTCACGGAGCAGTGGAATTTGGAACGCACGGTCCGATAGTCCTCGAGCGACGTCTTCGCGGTCGCGAACCGGCGGTTGCGGGAAATGGTGGCGTTCAACGGCGTCGAGGGGGCCGTCGTTGCCGCCGTCCGGACCAGTGCCGCGGCGTTGCCGAGCGCACTCGTCGCCGTCCCGACGACGTCCCCGACCAGATGCTTGATGGTGGCAACACCTTCCGCGGGCCTGGCGATCATCTCGGCCAGTGCACCCATCACCAACTCGGACTCCCGCGGTTCCCGGCCCGGCATCCACAACTCGTCCGGAACCTGACGCGGGTTGTCGCACTCGTCGAACAGCACCTGCCCGATCTCCAGTGCACGCAGGCCGTCGACCAGAGCCGAATGCGACTTGGTGAAGATCGCGACGCGATCGTCCGCCAACCCCTCGACCAGATACATCTCCCACAGCGGACGACTGCGGTCGAGCGGGCGCGACGTCAGGCGTGCGACGAGATCGTGCAGTTGCTCGTCCGAGCCCGGCTTCGGCAGGGCCGACCGCCGCACGTGATAGGTGATGTCGAAGTCGCGGTCGTCGACCCACACCGGCCGCGCCAATCCCAACACCACCTCGCGCACCCGCTGCCGATACCGCGGGACCAGCGAGAGCCTGCGCTCGACGTGCGTGAGCAGGTCCTCGTAGTCCAACCCACTGTCGGGGGCGCGCAGAATCGCGAGCGACCCGAGGTGCATCGGAGTGCTTCCCGCCTCCAGGAAGTAGAAGGACGCGTCCTGCGTCGTGAGCCTGCTGTCCACTGCCCGCCCCCGTCATTCCCCGTGCCCGCGTCGTGCGTTCCGGGTGGTCCCGGCGCTCCCGACGTCCTCGGCATCGAACAGTATCCGCAGTTCGCCGACGGTGGCGGTCACACCCACATGATGGACGCCAACCATCCCGACGGCGACCGCGCCACGCACATTCACACGAAGGTCGTCGACGAACACGCACTCCCCCGGCTCCACTCCGAGCAGGTGCGCGGAGTACCGGTAGACGCGGGGGTCCGGCTTGGCGAGGCCCACGTCGCCCGACAGGACGACCTCGTCCACCACCCGCCCACCACCGAGGTTCCGTAGCGATGCCGCGCCGGGACCACCCGGATCGTTGCTGAGCACGGCAGTCCGCACTCCCCGCGCCCGAAGTTCGGCGACGAGATCCGTCAGCGGCGCCGTGTCGGGCCCGTCGAGTACGCCACCGAAGTCGAGCAGGAGTCCGAGCACGATCCAACAGTACGGCGTCGCCGAGCCGTCGTCGGCGCGCAGCTCGGCGAACGCGGTCGCGAAGTCGATCATGCGAACGACATGCGAGCGAACGGAATTCGTGCGATCCTCGCTGCGGTCCCGGACTCTCCCCGGGCTCGACCGAATCCGCGTACCCGACGTTCGGGTACGACGGCACACCGCAGTCGCTGCGGACACATCCCGTCGAGCGCGCCATCGGCGCGAGGAGAGTCGAATGAAGCGTTACGTCACCGCCGCCCCGAACGGCGAGCCCCCGGTTTCTCCGGCTGCGACCCCCACACCGCCGCCCACCGAGACACCCCGGTGCAACGGCCGTCCCGACCTGCGGTCGGGACGACGACTGCCACACCGGACCCCGACACCACGGCACCACGCCGCCTCGTCGCATCCCGACCGCGAGACTGTCCCCACACACGCCACCGTCGACCCGGACTGCCGCCGCTTCACCGAATTCGTGCTCCGCTCGATCCTCGAGGTCCTCGATCGACGCAGGCACCCGTCGGGGCTGACCGGATTGCTCGCCCCGACTCCACTCAACCTCGTCTCCGCACTGACCCGCGCCGGCATGCCCGGCCGAAGCCTCGGCGCCGCCGGATTGCGCGGGGTCCACATCCGGCACACCGCGCCCGACAGCGCCGAGGTGTTCGGCACCTACGTCCGTGGTCCCCGGACGTTCGCGATCGCGGGCCGGGTCGAGCGGGCCAAGCCGGGTCCACGCTCGAACGCCGGGACGACCAGGACGACGACGACCACCCACCGGCGGAACACGGGTACGCCCGTCGCCGGATGGGTGGTCACGTCACTGCAGGTCGGCTGAGCGGAGCCACGCCGCTCTCGACGGCGGGTTCCGACCCGCCGATGGTCAGCGCTTCGGCCGCGACTTCCGGTTGTCGCGCTCGGCCTGCCTGCGCTCGCGGCGGGTCGGGCCGACGACACCGGTGCTGCCCGCCCCGTCACCGTTGCCGCCGGACGCCGAGGTTCGCGCCGCGACGGTTCCGTCCTCCGCGGGTCCGGAGTAGGTGAGCCGACCTTCCTCGCGCGACTCCAATCCCTTCGCGCGCAGGGCGGCAGGAGCTGCCGGCGCCGCGGGAGCAGCGGGCGCGGGCGGCTGGGCCTCGCGCGTCGCGTCGGCCGTGGCCTCCGGGGTCGCGGTGGGAGCAGTCGCCTGGGTGCGCGCGGCCGCGGCCGCATTCGTCCAGCCCGACTGGGTCTGCGCCGGAGCCGCCTCGACCTGCAGGTTGAACAGGAACCCGACCGACTCCTCCTTCAGGCCCTCGAGCATCGCGGTGAACATGTCGTAGCCCTCACGCTGGTACTCGACCAGCGGGTCGCGCTGCGCCATCGCCCGCAGGCCGATGCCCTCCTTGAGGTAGTCCATCTCGTAGAGGTGCTCGCGCCACTTCCGGTCGAGCACCGACAGCAGCACCCGCCGCTCGAGTTCGCGCATGCCGTTCTCGCCCGCGATCGCGTCGATCTCTGCCTCACGCCTCGCGTAGGCGGTTCGCACGTCGGCGAGCAGCGCCTCACGAAGATCGTCGCGGGACAGGTCGTCGCGGTCCCCGTCGGCGGTCTCGTGCGTGAGATCCCGGTGGTCGATCCCGACCGGGTACAGCGTCTTGAGTGCCGTCCACAGCTGGTCGAGATCCCAATCCTCGACGTACCCCTCAGCCGTCGCCCCGTCCACGTAGGCGGTGACGACGTCGGTGATCATCGTCTCGACCTGACCCTCCATGTCCTCGCCCGCGAGGATCTGACGGCGCTCGTCGTAGATGACCGTGCGCTGCTGGTTCATCACCTCGTCGTACTTGAGGACGTTCTTGCGGATCTCGTAGTTCTGCTGCTCGACCTGCGTCTGCGCGCTCTTGATTGCCTTCGAGACCATCTTCGCCTCGATCGGAACATCGTCGGGCAGGTTGAGCCGGGTCATGATCGACTCGAGCGCCGCGCCGTTGAATCGACGCATCAACTCGTCGCCGAGGGACAGGTAGAAGCGGGACTCGCCCGGATCGCCCTGGCGACCCGAACGGCCGCGCAGCTGGTTGTCGATACGGCGCGACTCGTGACGCTCGGTACCGAGGACGTACAGTCCGCCTGCCTCCCGCACCTGATCGGCATCCGCCTTGACCTGGGCCTGCACCTGTGCGAGCGCGTCGTCCCACGCCGCCTCGTACTCCTCCGGGGTCTCGACGGGGTCGAGACCCTGCTTGCGCAGCAGCACGTCGGCGATGATGTCGGGGTTGCCGCCGAGCACGACGTCGGTGCCACGACCGGCCATGTTCGTCGCCACGGTGACGGCGGCGGTCCGACCGGCTTCCGCGACGATCTGCGCTTCCTGCTCGTGGAACTTCGCGTTGAGCACGTTGTGCGCGATCCCGCGCTTGGTGAACTGCTTCGACAGGTACTCGGAACGTTCGACGCTGGTCGTACCGATGAGCACCGGCTGGCCATTGGCGTGCCGCTCGGCGACGTCGTCCACGACGGCGTCGAACTTGGCGGCCTCCGTCTTGTAGATCAGGTCGCCCTGGTCGACGCGGACCATCGGCCTGTTCGTCGGGATCGGGATGACACCGAGGTTGTAGGTCTGGTGCAGCTCGGCGGCCTCGGTCTCGGCGGTGCCGGTCATGCCGGAGAGCTTGTCGTAGAGCCGGAAGTAGTTCTGCAGCGTGATCGTCGCGAGGGTCTGGTTCTCGGCCTTGATCTCGACCTTCTCCTTGGCCTCGATCGCCTGGTGCATGCCCTCGTTGTAGCGGCGCCCGACCAGGATGCGGCCGGTGAACTCGTCGACGATGATGACCTCGCCGTCGCGGACGATGTAGTCCTTGTCCCGCTGGTACAGCTCCTTCGCCTTGATGGAGTTGTTGAGGTAGCTGACGAGCGGCGAGTTCGCGGCCTCGTACAGGTTCTCGATCCCGAGCTGGTCCTCGACGAACTCGACGCCCGCCTCGTGCACACCGACCGTGCGCTTCTTGATGTCGACCTCGTAGTGGACGTCCTTCTTCAGCAGCGGCGCGATGCGCGCGAACTCGCCGTACCACTTGCTGGACGCATCCGCCGGGCCCGAGATGATGAGCGGAGTACGCGCCTCGTCGATGAGGATCGAGTCGACCTCGTCGACGATCGCGAAGGAGTGTCCGCGCTGCACGAGATCGTCCAGCGTGTGCGTCATGTTGTCGCGCAGGTAGTCGAAGCCGAACTCGTTGTTGGTGCCGTAGGTGATGTCCGCGGCGTACGCGTCACGACGCTGGGCGGGGGTCATCCCCGACAGGATCACGCTGGTCTCGAGTCCGAGGAACCGGTGAACGCGGCCCATCCACTCCGAGTCACGCTTGGCGAGGTAGTCGTTGACGGTGACGACGTGGACGCCCTCGCCCGCGATGGCGTTGAGGTAGGCGGGCAACACGCAGGTCAGGGTCTTGCCCTCACCGGTCTTCATCTCGGCGACGTTGCCGAAGTGCAGGGCGGCACCGCCCATGATCTGCACGATGTAGTGCTTCTGCCCGAGCACTCGCGACGACGCTTCACGGGCGACCGCGAACGCCTCGGGGAGGATGTCGTCGAGAGTCTCGCCCTTCGCGTGACGGTCCTTGAACTCCGCTGTTTTGGCCCGAAGCTGCTGGTCGGACAGTGCCTCGTACGTGGGCGACAACGTATCGACGTGTTCGGCGATGTGCTTGAGCCGCTTGACCATGCGACCTTCACCAACACGGAGCAGCTTGGACAGTGACAACGACGGCACGGGTTTGAACGTCCTTGGGTCTCGGCGGGCAGGTCGGTACACGGTGGATCGGGCTGCCATCGCAGCGGGATCCGGTCGAGGGGTTTTCCCTCGACCGGATCCCATGTTAGGCGCTGCGGTCGCAGATCGAGTCGATCGACCGATCATTCTTGTCTGTTGCTCAGGTTCGTCGGCCTACTCCCCGGCTCGTTCGGGCGGTGTAGCCCGGGGTTCACCGAGAGCGCCCGGCGAACTCAGGCGAGCCGGATGAGCCCGTAGTCGAACGCGTGGCGGCGGTACACGACCGACGGCCGGTCCGTCTCCTTGTCGTGGAAGAGGAAGAAGTCGTGTCCGACGAGTTCCATCTCGTAGAGCGCGTCGTCGACCGCCATCGGCGCTGCGGAGTGCACCTTCGTCCGCACGACCCGGCCGGGACCTTCCGGCTGTTCGGAATCGAGGGAGATCTCGGGCGAGATACCGAGCGAGTCGTCCTCGGCGAGTGCGGCGGTTGCCTCGGCCACGGACACCGGCGTCTTGTCGCCGTAGTGGACGCGCCTGCGATCCTTCGTCCGACGCAGCCGCGACTCCAGTTTGGAGGTCACGCTCTCGAAGGCTGCATAGAAGCTGTCGGCGGCGGCTTCGGCGCGGACCACGGGGCCCTTGCCGCGCGCGGTGATCTCGACGCGCTGACAGTTCTTCGCCTGTCTGCGGTTGCGTTCGTGTTGGAGTTCGACGTCGAAGTGGTAGATCGTCGGGTCGAAGCGCTCGAGTCGAGCGAGCTTCTCGGATACGTAGACCCGGAAATGGTCCGGAATCTCGACACTGCGGCCCTTGACCACAATCTCGGAGCGTGGGGCTTCGGATTCCCCGGTGATTTCTGCAGCGTCCTGAACGAAAGCAGATGCTGTCGAAGGGGTCGTCACGCGTACCTCCCGAATACGGCCGAGTCAAATGTTTGACCTGCGGCGGAATGAGCTACGCCGGGAAGGGGACCGCCCGGCGTCAGGTTCGGAACTTTCACCTCCCACCCGTTTCGTCGGCTGTGTTGGCGACGCTAGTACGAGTTCGAGCCGAGTGCCAGCATTACCGGGGAACGAGTCATGCGGCGGTGATCACAACGACGCCGTCGACGCGGACACCGGCCCGAGAGAGCGCCCGCACCGACTCCGCGGCGGTCGCTCCGGTGGTGAGAACGTCGTCGACGAACAGCACGCATTCGGGCCGCCCGGTATCCCGCAGCGGCGGCACCCACACTCGCCCCGCCAGGTTCTCGACACGACTCCGCGCCGACAATCCCACCGAATCCCTCACCCCCGCAGCAAATTTCAGAACCGGTTCGACACGAACAGATTCCGGAGCCAACGCATGAGAGGCCGCGCCCGCCACCGCGAGCACCGGGTCGCCGCCGCGCGACCGTGCGGCCCGGGCCCGACTCGGGGCGGGCACGAGGACGAGATCGGCGAACTCCGGAGGGTCGATCTCTCCGTCCTCCCGCAACGCGCGAACCGCTGCCGCGACGGCGACTCCGAACGGAACCGCGAGGTCGCGTCTGCCCCTCTCCTTCGCCGCGACGACCGCCGACCGCAACGGGCCGTCGTGGGCGCCGAGAGCCCACACCGGAACCCTCGGATCCACTCGCGGTGTCACCGGCACGGGCCGCCCCGACAGCACGCCGGCACACCGCCTGCACCACAGGGCGCCCTGCGCGCCACACCCGCCGCACTCGCGCGGCAGAATCAGGTCCAGCAGTGCCCGCATAGGGGCAGTGTGCACCCCGGTACCGACACCTCGGCCGCAAGCGGTCAGCCGGGCAGCACCGGAATCGCCTTGACCCCGGTCAGGCCCGGCACCTCGCGCCAGTACCGGTCCCCGGCCGGATCGTTGCTGTTCAGTTGGAACACCGCCCGGGCGTCCGCGACGAACGTCATCGTCGCGGACGAGTCCACCGAGGTCACCGGCGGCGTCAGGTTCCGGCTGGGTAGCGCGTCCATGCGTGACCCGTCCATGGCGACCGTCACGACCGGGATGTCCGACGCGGCCCGCGACACCACCACGGCGTCGCCCGTCGACCAGTCGAGCGCGACCGCGGGACTGCCGAGGCCGACCGCGATCGGACTCGCCCCCGTCAGCTTGTAGGTCCCGTCGGGTTTCGGGACGAGCGTCACCACGTACACCTTGCCGTCGACGATCAACGCCGCTCGCACCCCGTCACGGGACAGGCGGAACTCGGTGATGGTCGAGCCGAGCCCGGCGATCTCGGCGGTGTCGACCGGTTGGGCGAGGGACTCCCCGGACGCCCCGCGAGACACCCGAACCACCTTCGACCCGTCGACGACCGTCCAGACCGCCGAATCCGCGTACGCCCACGACGGCCTCGTCAACGTCGCGCCCTCGATCACCGACGTGGCGAATCCGTCCACCTCACCGATCATCAGCGCTGCGGGCGGCTCCGAGGTTGGCCGGGTGGCGGCGTCGACCCCGGCCGCGACCAGACCGTCACGGGACAGCGCGATCGAACGCAGGCTGTTCCCGGTTCCGAAGTACCCCGGCAGCGCGTCGACGCCGCTGTCGGTGACGCGGACGAGCGCTCCGTCCCGCAACGCGTGCAGACCCACGGACGCGGAGTCGTTCGCGCCCGGATTCGACGACGACACGTCCGCCGTCGTCCACCCGTTGGGCATCCGGTCGTCGAGTGGCTTTCCGTCGCCCATCAGCACGTACGGGCCCGGGATCTCGGCGTTCGCCAGCGTCCACACCACCTGCGCGGCGAGCCGGTCCCGGCTGACGACATCCAGCGTCGAGGTGCCGTCGAACTCGATCCGCAGGCCGCCGAACCCGATGCCGACGCCTGCGCTGCGACCGTCGGTCTTGGTGATCGGCTCGCTCAGCGTCACCTCGTCGAGCTGATTGGTCACCGCGCCCTCGAGCGACGGCTGCGGTCCCGCGATCAGCATCTCGATCAGTCGGTCCGCCATCTCCTGCGGGCTGGTCGAGATCCATCGCAGGTCGGGAACCGTCGTCGATCCCGTCGGGTCGAGGAAGTACAGCGAGTTGCGCTGGTACGTCTTGAGGAACTGGGGCCGATCCAGGGTCACACCGGGTGGCAGTTCGTCGATCCGCCACTCACCGTCCGTCCGGGTCAGCCGGATGGTGGCCTCGTAGGTGCCCTCGACGGCTTCGTACACGCCTTCGGGATCGAGCTGGCCGACCTTGTTCGCACGGATCGTGTAGCTGGCGGTGTCCCCCGACCGCGACTCCGGCAGTACGTCGACCTTGTCGACGATCGAGATGCTCTCGGTGTCGTCCCATCCGTCGGATGCGGACTCGGTCATGAACTGACGCGCGGCAGCGTGCCCGTTGGTCGGGTCGGTACTGGCGCCGAAGAAATCTCGCAGCAACAGGTCGGGTTCGCGGCCCGGTGTCGGTGCGGGAACGGTCGGATTGACCGGTGCCCGGTCGATGGTGCCGATCGCCTGTGGAGTGGACGAATCGGGCAGGCTCGCGCACCCTGCGAGCACCGCCACCGCCGCCAGCAGGGCGGCGGCGAGTGCCGCGCGTCGCCGTGTCATGTCCGCCGCTCCCGCAACATCGGAACGCTCGCCGTTTCGTCGGGATCGAGCATCTCTCCACCCTCGACGTCGTCGCCGTCCGGCAGATGCGAGCCGTCCGGTTCCTTGCCCTGGACACGCTTGGTCGTGGGCGGGCGCAGCGGCAGCGGGCTGCTGGTCACCTTGTGACCGCGGACCAGTGGCAACGTCAACCGGAAGCACGCGCCGACGCCCGGCTCGCCCCAGGCCTCGAGCCTGCCGTCGTGGAGACGGGCGTCCTCGACGCTGATCGCCAACCCGAGACCGGTGCCGCCGGACCTGCGCACCCGCGACGGGTCGGACCGCCAGAACCGGTTGAACACCAATTTCTCCTCACCGGGACGCAGGCCGATGCCCTGGTCGCGGACGATGAATGCGGCAGCGTCGCTGTCGGCTCGCAGCCGCAACAACACGGGCTTGCCCTCGCCGTGGTCGATCGCGTTGGCCAGCAGGTTACGCAGGATCCGCTCGACCCGGCGCGGGTCGACGACCGCGAACACCGGCTCCTCCGGCAGATCGAGGACCAGCTCGGTGCTCGTCTCACGAGCGAGGTGACGAATCGTGGACACCGCGGCACGCGCACTCATCCGCAGGTCGAGCTTCTCGGCGGCGAGTTCGGCGACACCGGCGTCGTGCCTGCTGATCTCGAGGAGATCGTTCAGCAGGGACTCGAAACGGTCGAGCTCGGCGACCAGGAGTTCGGACGATCTCCGCAGCGCCGGATCGAGCTCGGCGCTCCCGTCGTGGATCAGGTCCGCCGCCATCCGCACCGTCGTCAGCGGTGTGCGCAGCTCGTGGCTGACGTCGGAGGTGAAGCGCTTCTGCAGGTTGCCGAACTCCTCGAGCTGGGCGATCTGTTTCGACAGCGACTCCGCCATGTCGTTGAACGACATGGCGAGGCGGGCCATGTCGTCCTCACCGCGAACGGGCATGCGTTCGCGCAGCTTCCCGTCCGCGAACCGTTCGGCGATGCGCGACGCGGAACGAATCGGCAGCACCACCTGACGCGCGACGATCAACGAGATCGCGGCGAGCAACACGAGCAGCACCGCACCGCCGATCAGCAGGGTGCTGCGCATCAGCGACAGGCTGCGGTCCTCCCCCGCGAGCGGGAACACGAGGTACAGCTCGAGGTTGGGAATGTCCGCGACCACGGGGCTGCCCACGAGCAGTGCCGGTCCGGAATACCCGTCCGGGTCGCTGACGGTGGAGAACTGGTAGCTGATCTGCCCGTTGTAGACGAAGTCGCGCAGGTTGCCCGGGATCTGATCGTCCGGGCCTGCGGACGGCTCACCGGCCGGATCCGGCGTCGCCGCGATCAACACCGTGTCGAAGGTCCCCGCCGCGCCCGACGCCGGACCCGAGTCCGAGTTGCGGTTCGTCAACGCGGCGCGAGCGCCCTCCAGCCGGGTGCTGATCGCGGCGGACTCGTCGGTTCCGGCCAGCTCGCTCTGCACCGTGCCGCGGGCACGATCCATCTCCTCGGTGGCCGCGGAGATCTTCGCCTCCAGCAGCCGGTCCGTGATCTGACTGGTCAGGACCACACCGAGGATGGTGATGACGATCAGCGACAGGCTGAGTGTCGAGACGACGACCCGCAGCTGCAGTGAACGTCGCCAGAGGTGCGCCAGAGCCCGGCTCGTGTTCCGGAATCTACGGAGCAGCGGCGTGAACGTGCCGTTGATCCGGCGCCTCATGCGATTTCGGGTCACGGCGGTCCGGCCTTGTAGCCGCCCCCCCTGACCGTGAGTACCACCTGCGGATTCTCCGGGTCACGTTCCACTTTCGCGCGCAGTCGCTGGACGTGCACGTTGACCAGGCGGGTGTCGGCGGCGTGCCGGTACCCCCACACCTGTTCGAGCAGGACTTCGCGGGTGAACACCTGGCGAGGCTTCCGTGCGAGCGCCACCAGCAGGTCGAACTCCAACGGGGTCAGGGCGATGAGCTGTCCGTCGCGTGTCACCTTGTGAGCGGGGACGTCGATGTCGATGTCCGCGATCGACAGCAGTTCCGCGGGCTCCTCCTCGGTGCGCCGCAGCCGCGCACGGACCCGCGCCACCAATTCCTTGGGTTTGAACGGCTTCATCACGTAGTCGTCGGCGCCGGATTCCAGGCCGAGCACCACGTCGACGGTGTCCGTCTTCGCGGTCAGCATCACGATCGGCACACCGGAGTCGGCGCGCAGCACGCGGCAGACGTCGATGCCGTTCATCCCCGGCAGCATCAGGTCGAGCAGGACCAGATCCGGACGGATCTCCCGCACCGCAGACAGGGCCTGCGTTCCATCGCCCACGACGTAGGGCTCGAAGCCCTCGCCGCGAAGGACGATGGTGAGCATCTCGGCGAGTGCCGTGTCGTCGTCGACAACCAGAATGCGTGGCTTCATGTCTCTATCGTGTCACTTCTGAGGGCCGTCGACGCTGATTGGTGACGTCGGCGGCGAGTTGTGCAGGGTCGACGTCGGGGCCGACCACCGTCCACGGCGAGATCCAGGCTCGTGCCGTCAGCCCGTCGTAGACCTCCCCGGTCCGGGTCTGGAGGTCGCCGTCGCGCTCGTAGGCGTCGCGTTGACGGTCCGCCTCGGTGCCCGCACGCCTGAGGGCCCGGTCCGCGGCCAGCGCGACCGGCACCTTCAGCAGAATCTGCAGGTCCGGCCGCGGCAGCCCGAAGCGACCGAACTCGAGGTCCTCGATCCACTCGACCTCCGGGCCCTGGGCGCTCTGGTGCTTGCGGGCGGCGGTGTAGGCGGCGTTCGAGGCGACGTAGCGGTCGAGCAGCACGATGTCGTGGGTGGCGATGAGTTCGCGGAGTTCGTCGGCGGCGTCCCGGCGGTCCAGTGCCCACAGCAACGCCATCGCGTTGACGCTCTCGGCGGTGTCCCCGTGGCTGCCGTGCAAGGCCTCGGCACCGAGGTCTGCGCAGGCGGAGACGCCGTATCGCGGGAAGGCCAGCGTGGCGACGGTCAGTCCGTCCGCCCGCCAGGCGGCGACGAGGGCGTTCGACAGCGTCCGCTTGCCGGCGCCGTCGAGTCCTTCCAGAGCGATCAGGGTTCCCACGGTCGCCCAGCCTAGCGGGCGGGCCGGAGCGACCGCGGGAACCACTCGATCAGTAGCGGTAGTGCTCGGGCTTGTACGGGCCCTCGACGTCGACGCCGATGTACTCGGCCTGGTCCTTGGTCAGCTTCGTGATCGAGCCGCCGAGCGCCTCGACGTGAATGCGCGCGACCTTCTCGTCCAGGTGCTTGGGCAGCCGGTACACCTCGTTGTCGTACTCGTCCGGCTTCGTCCACAGCTCGATCTGCGCGATGACCTGGTTGGCGAAGGAGTTCGACATCACGAACGACGGGTGCCCGGTGGCGTTGCCCAGGTTCAGCAGGCGACCCTCGGACAGCACGATGATCGAGTGGCCGTCGGCGAAGGTGAACTCGTCGACCTGCGGCTTGATGTTGACGCGGGTGACGTCCGCGGCCCGCTCGAGGCCGGCCATGTCGATCTCGTTGTCGAAGTGACCGATGTTGCCGAGGATCGCCTGGTGCTTCATCTGCTTCATGTGCTCGAAGGAGATGATGTCCTTGTTGCCGGTCGAGGTGATGACGATGTCGGCCTGACCGATGAACTCCTCGACGGTCTTGACGTCGAAGCCGTCCATCATCGCCTGCAGGGCGTTGATCGGGTCGATCTCGGTGACCGTGACACGAGCACCCTGGCCACGCAGCGCCTCGGCGCACCCCTTGCCGACGTCGCCGTAGCCGCAGACGAGGGCGGCCTTGCCACCGATGAGGACGTCGGTGCCGCGGTTGATGCCGTCGAGCAGGGAGTGCCGGGTGCCGTACTTGTTGTCGAACTTGCTCTTGGTGACCGAGTCGTTGACGTTGATCGCGGGGAACGTGAGCTCACCGGCAGCGGCGACCTGGTACAGGCGCAGGACGCCGGTGGTGGTCTCCTCGGTGACGCCCTGGACCGATCCGGCGACCGTGGTCCACTTCGACGCGTCTGCCTCGAGAGACTTGCGCAGCAGCGCCAGGAACACCTTGTACTCGTCCGAGTCGTGCTCGTCGTCCGTCGGCGGCACGACGCCCGCCTTCTCGAACTGTGCACCCTTGAGGACGAGCATGGTGGCGTCGCCGCCGTCGTCGAGGATCATGTTGGCGGGCTCGCCCGGCCAGGTGAGCATCTTCTCGGCAGCCCACCAGTACTCCTCGAGCGTCTCACCCTTCCAGGCGAAGACCGGGGTGCCCTTGGGCTCCTCGGGAGTGCCGTGCGGGCCGACGACGATTGCCGCGGCCGCATGGTCCTGCGTGGAGAAGATGTTGCACGACGCCCAGCGCACCTCGGCGCCGAGCGAGGTGAGGGTCTCGATCAGAACGGCGGTCTGGATCGTCATGTGCAGCGATCCGGAGATGCGGGCACCCTTGAGGGGCTGCACCTCGGCGTACTCGCGACGCAGCGCCATGAGTCCGGGCATCTCGTGCTCGGCGAGGCGGATCTCCTTGCGGCCGAACTCGGCGAGCGAAAGGTCCGCCACCTTGAAGTCGATCCCGTTGCGGGTCTCCGCGACGCACTTGTTCTCAGACACTGAGGTCGTCATCTGCCTCTCCTGGTAGCCGATATCTGCAGTAGAGGCTACCGGGAGCCGCACCCGACGAAATACCGGCTAATCGCCGGTCCCGGTGACCTCCTCGCCGAACGGGCCGATCAGCGCCGCCAGATCCTCGGCGACGTCGGCGTGCGCGGCGGGCGGCATCGAGATGTAGCTCAGGGCGAGGCGGACGATCCCCCGGCCGAGAATCCCGGCCTCGGCAGGTCCGGCCTGTATCCAACTGCGCCGAAACGTCTCCGACAGCTGTTCGGCGCCGCGCTCGAGGATCGGTGCGCTGTCCGTGGTGATCAGCCGCAGCAGGTCCGGCTTGGCCTCGCCGGTGAGCAGCGACTTCACCAGCGGATCGGCGGCGCTGAGGGTGAAGAAGTCGGTGAAGCCGTCGACGAGGGCTTTCCGTACCGAACCCGGATGCCGGTACACCGCGGCGCCCACGACCTCGACGAACCGGTCGACCAGCCGCAGCGCGTAGGCCTGGGCCAGCCCGGGGCGTGACTTGAACTCGTTGTAGACGGTCTGCCTGCTCACACCTGCCGCGGTGGCGACCTGCGACATGGTGACCTCGGACCAGTCCTTCTCGGTCACCAGGTCCCGCATCGCGTCGAGCACCGAATCCCGCAGGAGCGCACGTGAGGCCTGCGGATACGGGATTCGGGTCGAGGACGCCATGTCCGCGAGGGTGGCACCTGCCGGCCGGGCCGTCAACGACGACTCACCCCACCGTGACCGGGACCACGCTCAGTGCGGTGAGGTCGACGTCCGGGTCGTCGAGGACCGCCGGGTCGATCGTCGGCTGGTCGGCGATCAGGATCCGCGCCGCCCGAACGTCTTTCGGGCGGCCGATCGTGATCGCTCCGACCAGGCGGCCCGCCCTCCTGGTGAGGGCCGTGAAGTCGAGACCGTCGACGTCGCCGCGCACCACCAGTTCGTCGTCCGCCCGCGGCCACCCCGCCACCTGCAGGTTGACCCCGTACTGGGACGTCCAGCACCACGGCACCTCACGCCACACCTCGGCGACGCCCCCGGTGAGCTCGGCGAGCATCGCACGGGCCGCTGCCGCCCCCTGAGCCTGAGCGGTGTTCCAGTGTTCGGCGCGGAACCGTTCGCCGAGAACGGGATTGGGAGTGTTCGCGACGTCACCTGCGGCGAACACGCCCGGTTGGGAGGTCGCGAAGCGGTGGTCGACGACGACACCGTCGTCGACCACCAGTCCCATCCTTTCGGCGAGGGCGGTGTCGGGCGCGGAGCCGACCGCAACGAGGGCCGCGCCCGCCGACCAGTGCCTACCGTCCTCCGCGACGGCGCGAACGCCGCCTCGGCCGTCCGCAGCGAGCACGTCGAGCCGGACAGACGTGTGCAGTGCCACACCGTTGTCGCGGTGCAGCTTTTCGTAGCGCGCGCCGATCACGGGTGGGAGCATCCGGTGCAGTGGACGCTCCGCCGTCTCGAGCACCGTGACCTCGGCGCCGAGACCGCGGGCCGTGGACGCGACCTCGGACCCGATCAGCCCTGCCCCGACCACCAGAACCGTGTTGGTCCGCTCGATCGCCGCGCGAAGTACCGCCACGTCGCCCGCGGAGCGCAACGTGAACGCCGCATCCCCCGCGTCGTGCCCGATCGTGCGGGCACGACCCCCGGTCGCCAGCAGGAGGGCGTCGTAACCGAGCGTCTCCCCGGTGCCGAGTTCGACCACCCGACGGTCCGGGTCCACCGACTTCGCGGTAACCCCGGTGCGGACGTCGATCTCACGCTCGGCCCAGTAGCCGGCCGGGCGCAGCCAGGTCCGCTCCGCCGGAACGGACCCGGCGAGCAGTTCCTTCGACACAGCGGGGCGCCGGTACGGCACCGCCGGGTCGTCGCCGATCACCGTGACCGACCCCGTGAAGCCTTCGGTCCGCAGGGTCTCCGCGGCGGTGATGCCCGCGACACCGCTTCCGACGATCACCACCGCGCTCACGGTCGCGCGACCTCGACCATGTCGAAGTCCGCCTTGGCCGCGCCGCAGTCGGGGCAGCTCCAGCCGTCGGGGATGTCGTCCCAGCGGGTACCAGGGGCGATCCCGTCCTCGGGCCAGCCGAGTTCCTCGTCGTACTCGAATCCACACTGGGCGCAGCGGTAGAGCTTCATGACGCAATCTCCTCGAAGTCGATCTTCTCGCGGACCCCGCAGTCCGGGCAGCACCAGTCGTCGGGCACCGACCCCCATGCCGTGCCGGCCGGGAAGCCTTCGCGCGGAGCCCCTTTCGTCTCGTCGTAGACGTACTCACACACCGGGCATCGATACGCGGACATCACGCCACCCCGTACTTCGCATAGATGCGCTCGCGCTTGGCGGGCGCGACGTTGACCCGGGTGATGTCGCCGTCGTAGTGGTCGAGGACGCGGTGGTCCATGACGCGGCGCCAGACCGGCGGAAAGTACGCGAGCGAGATCATGCTGGCGTAGCCGCTCGGCAGGTTCGGCGCCCCGTCCATGCTGCGCAGGGTCTGATAACGCCGCGTCGGATTGGCGTGGTGGTCGCTGTGCCGCTGCAGGTGGTACAGGAAGATGTTGGTGCAGATGTGGTCGGAGTTCCAGCTGTGCACCGGGGCGCAGCGTTCGTAGCGGCCGCTCGCGGTCTTCTGGCGGAGCAGGCCGTAGTGCTCGAGGTAGTTGACGGTCTCCAGGAGCGAGAACCCGTACACCGCCTGAATCACCAGGAACGGCAACACCTCCCAGCCGAAGCCCGCGACGAGCGCCGCGTACAGCACGACCGACATGAGCCAGGCGTTGAGCACGTCGTTGTGGATGCTCCAGGTGCGCTTGCCGAGCCGCTCCATGCGGGTCTTCTCGAGTTCCCAGGACGAGATCAGGCTGCCCCAGACGCTGCGCGGCAGGAAGGTCCAGAAGTTCTCGCCGAACCGAGCGCTGGCCGGGTCCTCCGGGGTGGACACACGCACGTGGTGGCCGCGGTTGTGCTCGATGTAGAAGTGCCCGTAGAAGGTCTGGGCGAGGGTGATCTTCGACAGCCACCGCTCCAGGTCGTCCTTCTTGTGCCCCAGTTCGTGCGCGGTGTTGATGCCGATGCCGCCCATGACGCCGATGCTCAGCGCCAGCCCGATCTTCGAGACCAGGCTCAGGCCACCGTCGACTCCGAGCCACGCGAGGTTGTCGGCGGTCCAGAGGTAGCAGGCGAACACGAGGCTCGCGAGTTGGAACGGGATGTAGACGTACGTGCAGTACCGGTAGTAGCGGTCGTTCTCGAGCTGTTCCATCACCTCCTCCGGCGGGTTCTGCCCGTCCGGCCCGAAGAAGACGTCCAGGATCGGGAGCAGCACGTAGACGAGGATCGGGCCGATCCACCACAGCACCGGCGAGACCGCGCCCGCGCCCAGCTCGTTGAGTCCCCAGACCAGGCCCGTCGCCAGGAAGACCGCTGTCGGCGGGATCAGCCCGAGCAGCCACAGGTGCCTCTTCCTGTCCTGCCACTGCACGGCGGTCTGCCCGTCCGCCACTGCGTTGTACGTCTTCACCACTGGCCTCCCTACCCAAGAGTCGGTGTGAGTCACACCACTTGAGATTGGACAGTACGCCTATCAATGTCGTGTGTCTATACATATGACGTCATATGTAAACAGCGCTGGTGGGCGTGGGCACAGACGACGACGGCCCCCTGGCAGTGAGCCAGGGGGCCGTCGGTGACATCGAGGGTCGGGGACCGCCGGTGTCGCGGCGCTACTTGCCGCGATGTCTCGGTTCGTCGGGACCGCCGAGGTGATCGAGGGCTTCCGACGCGAGGCCCGGCTGCGGGCGCTGACGCTTCCCGACCAGTGAGTGCCTGCGGCCGTACGCGAAGTACACGACGACGCCGATCACCATCCACACCACGAACCGGATCCACGTCTCGACGGACAGGTTGAGCATCAGCCACAGGCACGCGAGGACGGCGAGGATCGGGATGAGCGGCACCCACGGCACCCGGAACCCGCGCTCGAGGTCGGGGCGGGTGCGGCGCAGCACGACCACGCCGACGCACACCAGCACGAACGCGAACAGGGTGCCGATGTTGACCATTTCCTCGAGGGTGCCCATCGGGAAGAACGCGGCGAGGGTTCCGGAGATGACACCGACGATCACGGTGATCCGGACCGGGGTGCCACGCTTGCCCGTGTGCGCCAACTGTCGCGGCAGCAGGCCGTCGCGCGACATCGCGAACGCGACACGGGTCTGGCCGAGCAGCATCACCATCACGACCGTCGTCAGGCCGGCGAGGGCACCGAAGTTGATCACCCACTGCGCCCAGGTGATGCCGTGGAACTCGAACGCGGTCGCCAGCGTCGCCCCCTCCCCGGAGAGCTCGGTGTAGTTCACCATTCCCGTCAGTACCAGCGTCACCGCCACGTACAGCACGGTCACGATCGCGAGCGACCCGAGGATGCCGCGGGGCAACGCCTTCTGCGGGTTCTTGGTCTCCTCCGCGGTTGTCGCGACGACGTCGAATCCGATGAACGCGAAGAACACCAGCGACGCCGCGGCGAGCAGGCCGTACCACCCGAACGTGCTGCCGCCCGCTCCGGTCAGGAACGAGAACAGCGACTGGTGGATGCCCTCCCCGGTATCACCCGGCTGGGACGGCGGAATGTACGGCGAGTAGTTCGATCCGGTGATGTAGAAGGCACCGACGACGATCACCAGCAGGACGACCGCGACCTTGATGCCCGTGATGACGGCGGACACCCGCGACGACAATTTCGTTCCGGTGGCGAGTACCACCGTCAGTGCAGCGATCAGCAGCACCGAACCCCAGTCGAAGTCGCGTCCGCCGATCTCCAGGACGGTCGACTCGACGCCGAGGACGTCCGCGAGGTAGAGCGACCATCCCTTCGCCACGACGGATGCTGCGAGCGCGAACTCGAGGATGAGGTCCCAGCCGATGATCCACGCGACGAACTCGCCGAACGTCGCATACGAGAACGTGTATGCGCTGCCCGCCACCGGCACCGTCGACGCGAACTCGGCGTAGCACAGCGCCGCGAGGCCGCAGGCGATGGCGGCGAGCACGAACGCCAGCGACACCGAAGGCCCGGCCACGTTGCCCGCGGTCCGGGCGGTGAGCGTGAAGATGCCCGCGCCGACGACGACCGCGACACCGAAGACGGTCAGATCCCACGCGGTCAGGTCCTTGCGGAGTTTGCTGTCCGGCTCGTCGGTGTCGGCGATCGACTGCTCGACCGACTTGACCCTCCACCGTCCGCTCCGATGCCCGGATGCTCCGCCCGGACCCTCGTGCTCTGCCATCGCAGTCCTCCTCGACTGGGGTTCCGGTCCGAGCCTATTGCCCGGTCGCGTTCCACCCACGAATTTCCTCAACCGGGCCAGGCGTCGATTCGGCAACGCCTCGCCCTACCGACCGGAAAGGGCCCGGCTCAGCCGACCGTCGCACTGAACACTTGCGCCTCGGATCGCGCGGTGACGGTCACCGGGGGATCCGAAGCCGCGATCCACGCCGACTCACCCCGCGCCAGTTCGAGGTACTCGTCGCCGCAGCGGAGGGTGACCGACCCGGCGGTGCACAGCAGGATGCGCGGCCCGGTGCGGCCGAGTACCGCGGTCGACGACTCCGGGGTCAGGTCGATGCGGGACAGCGCGAATTCGGGTGCGGGCGTGTCGTACACGTACACGGCCTGGTTGTCCGAGGACGGGGTCGCGACACGAGCGGGTCCGGTCAGGGGCTCGAAGTCGAGGACGCGCAGCAGCTCCGGCACGTCCACATGCTTGGGCGTCAGCCCACCGCGCAGCACGTTGTCGGAGTTGGCCATCACCTCGACGCCGAGACCGTGCAGGTACGCGTGCAGGTTTCCGGCAGCGAGGTAGAGCCCCTGACCCGGTTCGAGCGTGACACGGTTGAGCAGGATCGATGCGAGGACGCCCGCGTCACCGGGGTACGACTCGCCCAGCTCGAGCACGGTCCGTACCTCGGGCGCGAACTCGCGGGGCCCGGCAGACCCGGAGAGGTACCGGACGCACCCGTCGAGGATTCGCGGTAGCAGCGACGCCAGCGACGGCTGTGGCAGCGTGATCCACGTCGTGAACAATGCCCGCAGCCCGGACGAGTCGGGTTGGCCTTCGAGCAGCGAGATGAAGTGGTCGAGTTCGGGAACGTCCAGCGCGCGGAGCAGCGAGACGGTGCGATGCGGATCGCGGAACCCCGCGAGCGCCTCGAACCGTGTCAGTGCGACGACCAGCTCGGGCTTGTGGCTGTCGTCGCGGTAGTTCCGCACCGGCGCGTCCCGCGGTATCCCCGCGGCTTCCTCCCGCGAGTAGCCTTCCTTCGCCTGCGCAGCACTGGGGTGCGCCTGCAGGGACAGCGCTTCGTCCGCCGCGAGCAGTTTCAGCAGGAACGGAAGTCGGTCACCGAACCCTGCCCGTGCTCGCGGTCCGAGTTGACCCGCCGGATCGTCCGCGATGCGGTCGAGCAGAGACACCGTCCCGTCGCCGACCCGCAGGCGGGACGGGTTCGCCGGATGGGCACCGAGCCACAGCTCGGCCTCGGGATGGTCGGACGGGACCGGTCGACCGCACAGTTCGGCGATCGCGGTGCGCGAACCCCAGGCATACGTGCGGAGCGCGCCCTGCAGTGAATGCACCTACCGACCACCGATCAACCGCAGGTACGCGGCGGCCATCTCCAGTCGGACGGCAAGTACCGCCAACTGCTCCATCTCGGTGCGCTCCCCCTGAGCGGGACCGCTCACGGCCCGACCCGTCATCTCACTGTCCCCTGTTCCGAATCGGTCTACCGGTGCGAGTTCCTCGTCTGCCGCTGCCGTGACCAGCTCTGCGTCCGCAAGTGCTGCGAGCCGCCGCGATGTCGTGGTGCGCGACTGGGCCGTCGCGAGGACGAACACCCGCGCAGGCGTCACGGGGGCGGGACCGTCGAGCTCCTCGTCGTGGAAGATCGGGTCGTAGCCGGGCGACAGGTCCCCGGCCCCCGAGAGCAACGCCGCCGACGCCAGCACGTCCGACAGTCCCGCGGCGGCCGCCGACGTCCCCGCCCCGCACAACAGCATGTCGGTCGCGTGTCCGGCCAGCGCTGTCGTCGCCGCACTGTCCCCGGCGACCACCACACGCCGGTTCTGGAACCGAACCGCGAGGGACTTCGCCGGATTGTGGAACACCTCGGCGGACGGGTGGTTTCGCGTCGCCTCCCCGTCCAGGACGTCCGCGAGCCCCGCGAGATCGGGCAGGGCCTCGCCCCGGCCCGAGTCGAGGGATCCGAGCACCGCGAGTCCCGCCGCGAGGTAGCGCAGGAACCCGTTCCGGTCGGACGTGCGAACCCGCGGTGCGAGCACCGCGCCCCGTCCGGCTGCGGCCGCGCGCAGCGGGCCCTCGTCGGGTGCCACCACGACCAGTTCGGCACCGCGGCGAAGGGCGGAGTCCGCGGCCGCCAAGAGCCGCGGATCGCCTGCGTCGTCCCCGGCCACCACGACGACGTCGAGTGATCCCACCCACGGCGGCACCACAGGCGCGTGCACGATCGGAAGTCCGAAGTGCGGGCCGACCGACGCTTCGAGAACGGAGGCGGCACGGGCCGCGCGGCCACCCGAGGTCACGAGGACGACGCTGCGAGGACGCATGTCCCTGACGCGATCGATCAGGCCCTCGGCGACGGCCTCGGCGACCGACCTGACCTGTGCCCCACCGAGTGCTGCCGCACGCATCGCGCCCTCGGTGTCGGCGGCGGCGACGCTCACGGCGTCGTCGAGATCGAGAAGGGGTGATGGAGCCGTCATGGCAACCTGCCTTTCTCTCACTGACCGATGTCGAACCGTCCGGACACACAGTGCCCGATTCGACCATTCTCGCACCGCCGGGAGGGCGCGTGTGGTCGCCTCGTCACGCCCGTTCTTCGCGGTGCGTATCGATTGGGGTGTTCCGTACTCCGGCCACAGGCCTCGGGTCGGTCAGGCACGCACCACGGCGAGGATCTCGTCGACGAGCGCGTCGACCTGTCCGGGCGTCCGTGCTTCGACGTTGAGCCGCAGCAGGGGTTCGGTGTTCGACGCGCGGAGGTTGAACCAGGCACCGTCGCCCAGGTCCACCGTGACGCCGTCCAGACGATCGACGGACGCCGTGCGGTCGGCGAACGCGGTCAGCACCGCATCGGTCCGTTCCGTGGCATCCGCGACCGTCGAGTTGATCTCGCCCGACGCCGCGTACCGGTTGTAGCCGGCCATCATCTCGGACAGCGGCCGGTCCTGTTCGCCCAGTGCTGCGAGCACGTGCATCGCCGCGAGCATTCCGGAGTCGGCGCCCCAGAAGTCACGGAAGTAGTAGTGCGCGGAGTGTTCTCCGCCGAATACGGCACCGGTCTCCGCCATCTGCTGCTTGATGAACGAGTGCCCGACGCGCGTGCGGACGGGGGTGCCCCCGAGTTCGGTCACCAGTTCGGGCACGGCGTGCGAGGTGATCAGGTTGTGGATGACGGTGGCGCCCGGCTCCTTCGCCAACTCCCGTTCCGCGACGAGCGCCGTCACCGCGGAAGGCGAGACCGGGTTGCCCTTCTCGTCGACCACGAAGCAACGATCCGCGTCCCCGTCGAATGCCAGGCCGATGTCCGCGCCCGTCGTCCGAACGAAGTCCTGCAGATCGACCAGATTCTTCGGATCGAGCGGGTTCGCCTCGTGATTCGGGAAGGTGCCGTCGAGTTCGAAGTACAGCGGCTCGACCTTCAGCGGCAGGGGCCCGAACACCGCGGGCACGGTGTGCCCGCCCATGCCGTTGCCCGCGTCGACCGCGACGGTGAGCCCACGGATGCCGGAGAGGTCGACCAGTCCGGCGAGGAAGGTTGCGTAGTCGCCGAGGACGTCCTGCTCACTGACGGTTCCACGCGGTCCGTCGTGGCTCGGCACGCCGGAGATCACTTCCTGGGTGATGGTGCCGAGTCCGGTGTCCTGGCCGACCGGCTTGGCGCCGGCCCGGCAGAGCTTGATGCCGTTGTAGCGGGCCGGGTTGTGGCTGGCCGTGAACATGGCGCCGGGGCAGTCGAGCAGTCCCGACGCGAAGTACAACTGGTCCGTCGACGCCAGCCCGATCAGAACCACGTCCAGGCCCTGCGCGGTGACCCCGTCGGCGAAGGCGGCCGCGAGTTCCGGAGACGACGCCCGCATGTCGTGACCGATCACGATCCGCGATGCCTGCTGCGTGCCGTCCTGGCGCATGAGCCGGGCGAACGACCCGGCGACGTCCCGCACGAAGTCGCTGTCGAGTTGCTCACCGACGACGCCGCGGACGTCGTATGCCTTGATGACGGCATGGACGGATTCGGCGGTTCGTGCCACTACGGGTTCTCCTCGTTCGGTTGTGCAGTCGAGCGTCGCTGGTCGCCACCCGATTGCGGGCGTTCCGGGATCACCCTAGTGCCATCGGTGCGCGTCCCGCCCGTGCGTCGTTCGCGGGGGTAACCGACCCGGCGAGGTTCGCCGGGCGGCTCAGTTGCCGGGATCGGGCAGTACCCGCAGGTGACCACGTCGCCCGGTGCGGGTCGGGGTCGAGATCGGGGGCGTGATGCGATCCACCGTGGCCCCCTCGCCGCGTCCCGCCTCACGAACCGCTTCGGCGAGCGCCGTCAGGTCGTCCTCGTCCGGGGTGGAGCTGGAGAAGCCGCCCTCGTAGCGGACGAGCTCCCAGCCCTTCGGTGCCGTTATCCGGGAGGCGTGCACCTCGCACAGATCCCACGAATGCGGTTCGTCGACGGTGGCGAGCGGACCGACGACAGCCGTCGAGTCCGAGTAAACGTAGGTCAGCGTCGCAACGGCCGGGTTCTTACATCCGGGCCGGCAGCATCGACGCAGTCCTCTCACGAATGAGAGGGTAGCGCCCCGACCGGCCCCCGCCTACTCGGACACACCGGATCCGGACACCCGGCGCTCGGCGAGCACGCAACGAGTGCGCCGCGACGGGCGTCGGTAGCATCGCCACTCATGCACAGAGCCCGACACGGACGTCCACTGACCTCGCGTTCTGCGGCTCGTCGCGGTCGAGGGATCCGCGGGCCCGTCCTCCCACCCGGGGTACCGGCATGGCGGAGCAGAGCAGAACAGTTCGACATGCTCGTCCTCGAAGCGTTCGCGCCCATCGACACGCGCTGGCACGAACGGATCACGAAACTCGACATCGCGGTCGACGAGGTTCCCAAGATCAGGGCACTCGATCCCGATTCGGTGACCTGGCCGCCGGAAGTGGTTGCCGAGGGGCCGGTGCCCCTGTCCCGCCTGGTGCCCGCAGGGGTGGACCGGCGCGGCAACGCCACCCGTGCGCGGCTGGTGCTGTTCCGCCGGCCGCTCGAACTGCGCGCCAAGCATCCGGACGACCTCGTCGATCTCGTCCACGAGGTGTTGGTCCGGCAGGTGGCGACATACCTGGGCGTGGACCCCGAGACCATCGACCCCGACCTGTCAGACGAACAGGACGAGTGACGGGCCCGGAACCTTCAGTGTTCGACTGTCATTCGATCGACCGCCTGATACAGTGCCGGTCGATCGAATGACAGTCGGCCCGAAACACACACGCGCCGAACCTCTTCGAGATTCAGCGCGTCAGATGATGCCCCGCTTGAGACGGCGGCGCTCCCTTTCCGAGAGTCCACCCCAGATCCCGAATCGCTCGTCATTGGCGAGCGCATATTCGAGGCAATCGTCTCGAACCTCGCATCCGAGGCAGATCCTTTTCGCCTCTCGAGTCGACCCTCCCTTTTCGGGGAAGAACGCCTCGGGATCCGTCTGCGCACACAGCGCGCGGTCTTGCCACTGATCCTCAACGGCTTCGAACATTGCGTCGAAACCGCCTGTGATCAGGCTCAATACAGGGCGATCGCTGACGCTTTCACCCTCGGGCCTGCAGTCGCCCCCAACTGCTCCTGCCATGGAATCGGTCTGCGGTTCGTTGCCAAGCGCGCTCAATCGAATACTCGACTCTTCGTGCTGGATGGCCATCCGTTCCGCCTCCTCACCTTTGATAGCGCAGAACTACCTGACTTGTTGAAATTGCCTCCCCGACAATGTCATTCAGCGGCGCCCCAATAATTCCGCAAGGGAACACGTGTTCGAAAATGGCGGTACAGCATCCATTCTCGGATGGCGACCGCAAAATGACATACACGTGATTACACACGGACCACTGGGCAGGGTCAAGCCGGAAGAGCGAATATTTACCATCCCCGAATCCCATTTCGCCACTAGCACATGTTCCGGCCCGTCAACAGCGTGTCGCACGGCGCACTCCCCCCGACCGACACGACAGGGTGTGCCCGTCGCACCGGGCACCGCCTACCCTCTTGTCCTGTGAAGGTCACAGTTTTGGTCGGTGGTGTCGGTGGCGCGCGTTTCCTCCAGGGAGTGCGGAGCCTGCTCGCCCAGTCCGATTCGGCAGCGGAAGAGCACGAGATCACCGCGGTGGTCAACGTGGGCGACGACGTGTGGATGCACGGCCTGCGGATCTGCCCCGATCTCGACACGTGCATGTACACCCTCGGCGGCGGCATCGACCCCGAACGGGGATGGGGTCACGTCGGGGAAACCTGGAACGCCAAGGAGGAACTCGCCGCCTACGGTGCCAAACCGGATTGGTTCGGCCTCGGCGACCGGGACATCGCAACCCACCTCATCCGCACGCAGATGCTGCGCACCGGATACCCCCTGTCCGCCGTCACGGAAGCGTTGTGCAACCGGTGGCAACCGGGCGTTCGACTGCTCCCCGTCACTGATGACCGCAGCGAGACGCACGTCGTCGTGACCGACCCGGACGACGGCGAGCAGCGCGCCATCCACTTCCAGGAGTGGTGGGTGCGCCACCGCGCGCAGATCCCCACGCACAGCTTCGCCCACATCGGAGCGGACACGGCGAAGCCGGCGCCCGGAGTCGTCGAAGCGCTCGAGGAGGCCGACGTGGTCCTCCTCGCCCCGTCGAACCCGGTGGTGAGCATCGGCGCGATCCTCGCCGTCCCCGGCGTCCGCGGCGCACTGCGCACCGGCCGGGCGAAGGTGATCGGCCTCTCCCCCGTCATCGACGGAAAGCCATTGCGCGGCATGGCCGACGAATGCCTTGAGGTGATCGGTGTCGAGACGTCGGCCGAGGCCGTCGGCCGACACTACGGCGCGCGGTCGGCAACCGGGATCCTCGACGGCTGGCTCATTCACGACACGGACACCGCGGACGTGCCCGGCGTGACTGTGCGCGCCGTCCCACTGCTCATGACCGATCCGGACACCACCGCCGAAATGGCACGTGCAGCACTGGATCTCGCCGGAGTGACGCTGTGACCGAGGGCGCCGCACCGGAACACGCGGGCGACCACGGCGCGGGCGACGGAATCGAGATCCTGCCCGTTCCGGGGCTCCCCGAGTTCCGTCCCGGCGACGACCTCGCCGGAGCGCTCGCTTCCGCGGCACCGTGGCTTCGCAACGGCGACGTGCTGATCGTCACCAGCAAGATCGTCTCGAAGGTCGAGGGCCGAATCGTGCCCTCCCCCACCGACCCCGAAGCGAGGGACGCGGCACGCCGAGCGCTCGTCGACCAGGAGTCCGTCCGCGTGCTCGCACGCAAGGGCCGCACTCTCATCACCGAGAACCGGCTCGGGATCGTGCAGGCGGCCTCCGGCATCGACGGATCCAACGTGCATCCGGCCGAACTCGCCCTGCTCCCCGAGGATCCCGACGCGAGCGCGCGGAATCTGCGGGCACGGCTGCACGACCTGCTCGGGGTGACCGTCGCCGTGGTGGTGACGGACACGATGGGCCGGGCGTGGCGAAACGGACAGACCGACGCCGCGATCGGGTCCGCCGGCCTGCCGGTCCTCCACGGCTACGCCGGATCGGTCGACGCCCAGGGCAACGAACTGCTCGTGACGTCGGTCGCGGTCGCCGACGAACTCGCCGCCGCGGGCGATCTGGTCAAGGGCAAGACCGGCGGCATGCCGGTTGCCGTCGCACGGGGCGTCGCGCTCGCCGACGACGGCTCCAGCGCATCGGACCTGATCCGGCGAGGCGAGGAGGACCTGTTCTGGCTGGGCGCGAACGAGGCGATCGAGCGGGGACGCGGCGAAGCCCTGCTGCTCCGCCGGTCGATTCGCGCCTTTGCACCGGAACCCGTCGAGCCGCAGTCGATACGCGACTCGATCGCGGAGGCATTGACCGCCCCCGCACCGCACCACACCCGGCCGGTCCGGTTCGTGTGGGTGCGCACTCCCGAGGTGCGCAGCCGCCTGCTGACCGCGATGCGGGAGAAGTGGCGCGCCGACCTCACCGCCGACGGACTGGACGACGCCGCGATCACCGCACGCCTGGACCGCGGCAACATCCTGTTCGACGCACCGGAGGTGGTGATCCCGTTCTGCGTCCCCGACGGCGCACACACCTACCCGGACGCCGCGCGCACCTCGTCCGAGCAGACCATGTTCACCGTCGCCGCGGGAGCAGCGGTCCAGGGCCTGCTGGTCGCCCTGGCCACCAGGAGCGTCGGCAGCTGCTGGATCGGGTCGACGATCTTCGCACCGGACGTGGTGCGCGCCGAACTCGGCCGGGACGGCGACTGGCAGCCACTCGGAGCGGTGGCGATCGGCCATCCGACCGAGCCGCTGACGCCGCGTCCGCCGGTGACGCCCGGCGAACTGCTGGTGGAACTGTGACCGCACAGTCCCTGCACGCGTCCGCGCGGGTGGCGCTGACGGAGTGGCAGACGCCGAACGAGGCCGACGAGTCGTTGCGGCACACGATGCTCGCGTTCCTGGACGCGTCCCCGCTCGGGTGCCTGCGCGAGCACGAGCCGGGACACATCACCGCATCGTCGCTGGTGATCACCGAGGATGCCGGGCAGGTGCTGCTCACACTGCATCCCAAGGTGGGCAGGTGGATTCAGCTCGGCGGGCACTGCGAACCGTCCGACGACACCGTCGTCGACGCCGCACTGCGCGAAGCCACCGAGGAGTCGGGTATCGCCGGCCTGCGAATCGACCCGACATTGCTGTCCGCACACACCCACCCCATCACCTGTTCGCTGGGGAAGCCGACCCGCCATCTCGACCTGCGGTTCCTGGTGTGGGCGCCGGTCGGCGCCCAGCCCGTCCGCAGCGACGAGTCGGACGACCTGCGCTGGTGGCCCGTCGACGCCCTCCCCGACACCGCCGAGCGGGACACGATCGACCACCTGGTCGCCCTCGCTCGCCTGCGCTGAGGGCTCCGCCCCGGTTCCTGAATGGCCCATTCATTCAGTTGGACCGAATGAATGGGCCATTCAGGAAGAATCGAGGGCGGGCGGCCAGGTCAGCGTGGGGTCAGTCCGTGGCGGAGATCGGCGCGAGGACGGGCCTGCGTGCGGTGACGTCGTCGCCGGACGACCTGCCGGTCAGGCGTCGACCGAACCAGGGCAGCAGGAACTCGCGGCGCCACGTCGAGTTGATCTTCTTCTGTTCGGCGCGGCTGCGGATGGGCGCGGCGCCGAGGTCAGGCCCCGCGAGGTCGTGGGGCACCGTGAGCGCATCGAGTACCTCGACGGCCATCCGCTGGTGTCCGGCCGTGGACATGTGGAGGCGGTCCCAGTCCCACATCCGGTCGTCGTCGTAGCCGTCGAACCGCCAGAAGTCGACCAGGGTCGCGCCGTGGCGTTCGGCGACCTCACGGACCAGTTCGTTGTAGATGGCGGTGCGTCCCCGCAGGACCCTGAACACCGCGTCCCAGCCCGCGTCGTAGGCGGTCCAGATCGCGACGGTCGCGCCCGCGGCGGTGAGCTTTCCGACGGCGTCGTCGTAGCGGGCAACGAGCGCGTCGATGTCGACGGACGGGCGCATCAGGTCGTTGCCGCCCGCGTAGATCGTCACCAGGTCGGGCGACATCGCCAGCGCGGCGTCCAGCTGGTCGTCGAGGACCTGACCGAGCAGCTTCCCCCGAACCGCGAGGTTCGCGTACGCGAAAGCGTCGGTGCGAGTCGCGAGGTGCTCGGCGACGCGGTCGGCCCAGCCACGGAGCTGGTTCGGCCGCGACGGCGCCGGATCGCCCAGCCCTTCGGTGAACGAGTCGCCGAGGGCGACGTAGCGGTGAAAGACAGGGGCGATCGCACTCACGTCGATCGATCCTGCCAGCGTGCGCCCGGTCACAGCGGACCGGGCCACACTCCTACACGTCGGTGGAGAAGCGAACCCCACCGTCGGGCAACGTGACACCGGGCCACACGCGCGCCCCGCGCAGCAACTCGCAGCGGGCGCCGACATCCGCGCCGTCACCGATCACGGCGTCGCGCACCAGCGCACGCGGCCCGATCCTGGCGCCGAAACCGATGATCGAGCGTTCGACGGTGGCGCCTGCCTCGACGACCGCGCCGTCGAACACCACGGCACCGTCGAGCCGGGCACCGGCGCCGACCTCCGCGCCGCGTCCCACGACCGTCCCGCCGATGAGCACGGCGCCGGGCGCGACACCGGCGCCGGGGTGCACCAGCGACTCTCCGCGCTGCCCCTCGAGTGCGGGCGAGGGGGCGACGCCGCGCACCAGGTCGGAGGAGCCGCGCACGAAGTCCTCGGGCGTGCCCATGTCACGCCAGTAGGAGCTGTCGACGAACCCGAACACCCGCCGACCGTCCGCGAGGAGGCTGGGGAACACCTCGCGCTCCACCGACACCGGTCGACCTGTCGGGATCTTCTCGATGATCTCCCGCTTGAACACGTAGCACCCGGCGTTGATCTGGTCGGTCGGCGGATCCTGCGTCTTCTCCAGGAAGTCCAGGACGCGGCCGTCTTCGTCCGTGGTGACGCATCCGAACGCCCGCGGGTCGCTCACGCGAACGAGGTGCAGGGTGACATCGGCGGCGTGGGCGTCGTGGGAGGCGATGACGTCGCGGAGGTCGGTGCCGCCGAGGACGTCGCCGTTGAACACGATCACGTTGTCGGCGCGCAACTTCGGCAGCACGTTGCGGATGCCGCCACCGGTGCCGAGCGGCTCGGTCTCGGTGACGTATTCGATCTCGAGACCCATCTCGCTGCCGTCACCGAAGTGCTCCTCGAAGACCTCGGCCTTGAACGAGGTGCCGAGCACGACGTGGGTGATGCCCGCAGCCTTGATGCGCGCGAGCAGATGCGTCAGGAACGGCAGCCCCGCGGTCGGCAGCATCGGCTTGGGCGCCGAGAGGGTCAGCGGACGGAGCCGGGTTCCCTTGCCGCCCACCAGAATCACCGCATCAACCGGTTGGACATCCGGCGTCTGTGCGACGTCGTTCGTCACCGTCATGTCAGTTCCCTTCGTCGTTCGCTCGGCTTCGGGTTGCCGCCGCGACGGCCAGTTTCGATCGCACTGCGAGCCCGCCGCGCAACGCCCAACGCAGGGGTGCCTGCCACCAGTGCGGGTGCCGGTCGGCCTGGAACCGGTACGCGCTCGCGTGGTGCGCGGGGAGCATCAGTTCCGGGTGTCGTCCCGCCGCATGACCTTTCGCGTGGGTGACTTCCGATGTCGGAACGTAGACGTTGTGCCATCCGGCTCGCCCCAGCCGGTCGCCGAGGTCCACGTCCTCCATGTACATGAAGTAGCGGGAGTCGAATCCGTCGATCGAGTCGAACGCGGCGCGACGCACCAGCAAGCACGACCCCGACAGCCACCCGACGGAGCGCTCCGAGATCTGCTCGTCCTCCTGCCGGTACCGGGTGCTCCACGGATTCGACGGCCACACCGTGCCGAGCACGGCGTGCCCGGCGCCGGACACCAGCCCCGGCACGTGGCGCGCCGACGGGTAGACGGTGCCGTCCGGCTCACGCACCAGCGGACCGAGCGCACCCGCGCGCGGCCACCGCTGCGCCGCCTTCAGCAGTTCGTCGATCGATCCGGCTTCCCACCGGATGTCCGGGTTCGCGATGACGACGAACTCGGCGTCGGAATCGAGCTCCGCGACCGCGCGGTTGATGGCGCCGCCATAGCCGATGTTTCCGCCGGTGCGGAGCAGTCGGACGTTGTCGTTGGCGGCGGCCGCGGCCTCCGGCTCACCGTCTGTGGAACCGTTGTCCGCGAGGATGACCTGCGTCGACAGGTCGGTGGCGACCTCGAGGGTCTCGAGAAATTCCCGGAGATGTTTACCGGGCGAATACGTCACCGTCACCACGGCCAGCTGCGAACTCACTCGGCCAACCCTAGTCGGTCGTGGCGGGCGGCAGCGCCGCCAGGGCATCGGCGAGCGCGTCGGCCCACGGACGCAGCGGCGTCAGCCCGGCCCGCTCCCATGCCGCCGACGAGAGAACCGAGTAGGCGGGCCGCGGCGCCGGCCTCGGAAAGTCGGCCGTCGTGCACGGTCGGACCCGCTCCGGATCGGCACCGACGCCGGCGAACACCGCCCGCGCCAGTTCGAACCAGGTGGCCCGACCCGCGTTCGTGGCGTGCAGGACACCACGAACCTGCGGCCGCGTCGCGAGTTCGAGCAGTCCTGCCGCCAGGTCTCCGGCGAACGTCGGCGACCCGACCTGGTCGTCGACGACGGAGACGGTGTCACGCTCACGCTGCAGTCGCAGCATGGTCGCGACGAAATCGGAGCCGGTTCCGGTGTAGACCCAGGCGGTGCGCACCACGACGGCCGTCGGGTCGGCGGCGAGAACCGCACGCTCCCCCGCCAGTTTGGTGCGCCCGTACGCGGTGCGGGGTCCGGTCGCGTCGTCCACCTCGTAGGGCGTCGACGCGTCGCCCGGGAACACGTAGTCGGTGGATACGTGAACCAGTCGCGCGCCGACCCGTGCGGACGCCTCCGCGAGGATCCTCGGTCCGGTCGCGTTCACTGCCGCGGCGGCGTCCTCGTCCGTCTCGGCCGCGTCGACCGCCGTGTAGGCGGCGCAGTTCAGGACGACATCGCCCGGCCGTACCGCGTCCCGGACGGCGTCGGCGTCGGTGATGTCGAGGTCGGACGAGGTGAGCCCGCGAATCGACACGCCCGGGACGTCACGTCGCAGAAGATTGCCGCCGAGTTGCCCACCGGCACCCGTCACGAGGATGTTGGTCACAGCGAAAAGTCTGGCACGCCGGTTCGCGGTCCCCGGGACACCGGGTGTTCGTGAGTAGCCTTGACGGGTCGAGACACAGGACGGCCACGCGCGTCGGGGCCGGGACACAGCAGTCGATGAAGTGTGAGGGGCGAGGTTTGCCGGACAGCAGGCCACCGCGCAGACGCGCGGAGGGCGGGACGCGAGGCGCCGGATCGAGAGGATCCACGCCCGCCGGGTCGGCGCAGGTCGCCGCAGCCGGGTCGGCGCAAGTTGACGCCGCCGCCGGGACGTGGCGGACTCGCCCCGTCCAGATCGTGGTGGCCGCCGTCGCGGCGGTCGTCCTCATCGTGACGGGCATCGCCTGGCGAAGCGTCGACGCGCTCGAGTCGAACCTCGCGACCGCCCGGCTCGGGCTGGGCGGCATGAAGGACGGAGCCCTCGATCTGCTCCTCGTCGGTACCGACAGTCGCACCGACGCACACGGCAACCCGCTCAGTCAGCAGGAACTCGATTCGCTGCGGGCCGGTGAGGCCGAGGCCGACAACACCGACACCATCGTGCTGGTGCGCATCCCCAGCAACGGCGAATCCGCCACCGCTATCTCCATTCCCCGCGACTCCTACGTCGCGGTCCCCGGAATCGGGATGTCGAAGGTCAACGCGGCGTTCGGTGCGACGAAGCTCACCGAGAAGCAGAAACTGCTCGACGAGGGCGTCGACGACGCCACCGCGGACGAGGAGGCGACGCAGGCCGGCCGGGAGGCACTGATCTCGTCGGTCGCGAACCTGACCGGTGTCACCGTCGACCACTACGCGGAGATCGGGTTGCTCGGCTTCGTCCTGCTCACCGACGCGGTCGGCGGAGTCGACGTGTGCCTCAACGATGCCGTCGACGAGCCGCTGTCGGGAGCCAACTTCCCCGCAGGCGAGCAGACCCTGAGCGGCGCACAGGCCCTGTCGTTCGTGCGGCAACGGCACGGACTGCCGCGCGGCGACCTCGACCGGATCGTCCGTCAGCAGGTCTACATGGCCTCGCTCGTGCACGAGGTGCTCAGCGCCAAGACCCTCAGCAATCCGGGGAAGCTGGGACAGCTCAGTTCCGCGGTCCAGCGGTCGGTGGTGCTGGACGAGGACTGGGACGTCATCGGCTTCGCGAAGGAACTGCAGAATCTCGCCGGCGGGCAGGTCCAGTTCCAGACGATCCCGGTCGTCGACATCAACGCGATGACCGACTACGGCGAGTCCATCGTCCAGGTCGACCCCACCGCGGTGCGCTCCTTCGTGTCCGGCCTCGCAGGGAACGAACCCGAAGACTCCGAATCCGAATCCGAATCCGAGCCGACGGTGGATCCGTCGACGGTCACCGTCGACGTGGCGAACGACAGCGGTGTCGGTGGCCTCGCCAGCCGGGTGTCCGACGCGCTCGCCACGAAGGGGTACTCCCCCGGCACCGTCGGCAACAACACCGGCGACACGGTCTCGGTGAGCGAGGTCCACGCGGCCGATCCGAAGTCGGAGTCCGCGAAGTCGGTGGCCGCGGCGCTCGGCGACCTTCCGGTGGTGCAGGATTCCACCGTGGCCCGCGACACCGTGCTGGTGGTGCTGGCGGCCGGGTACGACGGTCCGGGAACGGACGCCGCGTCCGGCTACACGGAATCCGACATCCTCGACCTGGGGACCAGCCCGACGCCCGCCCCGGCGGGTCCGCCGATCGACGCGGGCCGCACCGGACCTCAGTGCGTCAACTGACTTTCGCCACGAAGGAGCACCGCAACACCATGGCAGCACCCAACCTCACGGTGGCCCTGCTCGACCCGATCATGAAGCGGGACCCGGCAGGCCCGCGCGTGACGTGGTACGACGACGCGTCGGGCGCCCGGATCGAACTGTCCGCGCTGACACTCGCGAACTGGGCGGCGAAGACCGCCAACCTCATCCGTGACGAGTTCGGACTGCTGCCGGGGTCGCGGGTGTCGGTGCTGCTGCCCGCACACTGGCAGACGGCAGCGGTTCTGCTCGGCTGCTGGTGGGCGGGGACGGAGGTGGTCCTCGAGCCGGACCCCGATGCCGATCTCGCACTCGTCACCGCCGACCGTCTGGACGAATCCGCCGATGCCCCGGAGGTGGCCGTCCTGTCCCTGGACGCGTTCGGGCGTCCGGTGGAGAACCTGCCGCTGGGCGTCACCGACTACGCGACCTCGGTGCGGGTACACGGGGACCAGTTCACTCCCGACGCCGCGCCCGCGGACTCGCCTGTCCTCGATGGTCGGACCGTCGCAGACGTCCTCGCCGCTGCGAGCGACTCGGCCGCACGCCAGGGCTTCACGGCGGAGGACCGTGTGCTGTCGACGACGGACTGGGCGACGACCGACGAACTGCTCGACGGACTGCTCGCGGTGCTGGTGGCGGGCTCGTCCCTGGTTCAGGTGACCAACCCGGACCAGGACGCGGACCGCACCGAGCGCCGGATCGCGTCGGAGAAGATCACCGCACACCGCTCCGCCTGAAGCTGTCGGCGCCGGCGTCGTCTGCCACGGTTGCCTCGCTGACGCCCGCAGCCGGCCCGCACTGCGTCGAGGGTCGCAGTGCGGGCCGGCTACGGGGAGCCCTCGAATGCACCGGCTCAGACGGCAAGCGCCTCCACCGGGGTCGCGCGGGCCGCGCTCCGGGCCGGCGCTGCCGCGGCGATGACTCCGGCCACGCCACCGACCAACACGATCAACGCCAACTGCAGCCATGGCACCGATCCCGGGTCGAGGCTGTCCAGCCCGAACACCGAGGCCGTCCCGGCGACGCCGAGGAACGACCCGAGCACCACCCCGAGTGCGGACGCGACGACCGCGACCAGCACCGCCTCACAGATGAGGACGGACCGCAGACCGGACCGGGTGACTCCGAGCGCCCGCAACAGACCCGATTCGCGTCTCCGTTCGATCACGGACAGCGCCATCGTGTTGCCGACGCCGATCAGCGCGATCAGCACCGCCACCGACAGCAGTCCGACCACCACCACGAGCAGGACGTCGAGAACGGAGTCGATCGCCGCACGCATCGACACCGCTCCACCCACCTCCGCGGTGGGAGCGAATTCCTCGGCCACCGAAGTGATCTCGCTCTGTGCCGCCACGAGATCGCGGTCCGACAGACCGTCGGCAAGCCGAATCCACAGCGACTGCGGAACTGCCGCGAGGGCGAGGGCGTCGACGCGGTCGACGAGCGCCGGCTGTCCCTCCTGACCCGTCACCACGGTCAGGGAGCGCCGAACACCCGCGTTCTCCACATCCAGCGTGTCCCCGGCCGCGGCGCCCAGCGCGTCCGCCTGTTCCGGCGACACCGAGATCTCTCCCGCCGCGGGCAGTGCCAACGGGATCCGCAGTGTCGCGGCGGTGTCGACCCGGTCGACGCCGAGGACGGCCAACCGGGTGCCGTCACCGGCGACCACGTCGGCGCCGAGCAGGGGCGCGGCCGCGGTCACGAGATCGATGTCCCGAATCCGCGGCTCGAGATTCGCGGGAAGTCCGCCTGCGGCATCGGCGTCGACGGAGACGTCGACGGGGAACTGCTCGTCCAGTGCTCGCGGAGCGGCCGCCCCCACGGTGGCGATGCCGACCACCATCGTCGCGGTCACCGTCACTCCCACCAGCAACGCCGTCGCGGTCGCGGTGGTTCGGCGTGGGTTGCGCAACGCATTGCCGACCGCCAACTCCCCCAGCGGCCCGACCAGACGCGCAGGCACCTTGCCCACTGCCGCCACCATCGGCGGCACGATGGTCCGGCCGAGGACGACGACACCCAGCGCCGTCACGATGCCACCGGCGCACGCGATCATCACCTGCTCGGCGTACACCCCGAAGCCCAGCACGCCTGCGCCCGCAACGAGTCCGGCGAGTCCTGCGATCAAACGCGCCCGCGACGTCGTCGCCGGTTCCGCGGCAGCCTCGACCGGCGCGAGCGCTGCCAGCGGTGACACGCGAGTGGCGGCGCGGGCGGGGGCCACCGCGGCCAGGTAGGTGACGACGATCCCGACCGTGAGGCCCGCCAGCACCGCTGTCGGAGTGACGGCGAGCGTGTCCAGCGGCACCGGAGCGTCGAATGCAGTCGCCGCCCTGGTCACCGCCCACGCCAGCCCGATTCCGGCGAGCACACCCGCGGCCGATGCCGCGACCCCGACGGCGACTGCCTCGATCCGGGTGCTGCGCCGAATCTGGCGGGCTGTCGCGCCGACGCAGCGCAGCAGCGCCAGTTCCCGTGTGCGCGCCGCGAGCAGAACCGCGAAGGTGTTCGCGATGACCAGACCCGCCACCACGACCGCGACGGCGGCGAAGGCCAGAAGCACGTTGCGGATGGTGTCGGTGTCGCCGAGGTACGACGCGGACGCCGCCTGGGCCTGTTCGGAACCGGTGCGCACGGCGACATCCGGTCCGAGCGCGGCGGCGACGCTGTCCCGCAGTTCGCGCGGATCGCCGTCGCCGGACGCCCGGATCTCGTGTGTCGCCACATCGCCGGACCACGCCTGGAGTTGGTCGGCGGTCGTGTACACCGCCACCCCACCGAGCCGCTGCGCGCTCCCGGCCAGGTCTATCTCGCCGACCACCGTCGCCGTACCGGTTCCCGCTTCCGTGCGCTCGTCTGCGCGAGCGCCGCGCACCGTCACCGCGACGGTGTCGCCCAGTGACAGTCCCGAATCCGACCCCACGGCGATCTCCCCCGACGCGGCCGGGAACCGGCCCTCGGCCAGCCGCTGCCACCGCAGGTCCGGCGCCTCCGCGAGCGAGGTGACGGTGCCGAAGAGCTTTCCGTGACCCGCCGCGGCGACCTTCACCGGAGCCTGCGCATCGACCGTCACGGCCCGTACGCCGGGGACCGCGGCAACGCGCTCCGCCGCCTCGGCGGCCTGCCCCGTGTCCGCGAGCCCGTCGACCACGACGGCGCTCGTCCGGTACTGCCCGGCGAGCGAATTCGTCACGCTCGCGGAGGTCGTCGACCCGAGTACCAGCGTCGCGACCACGAATGCCACCGCGATCAGGATGGCCGATGCGGAGGCGACATAGCGCGCTGCGTTGGCGCGGGCCTGCGCGAGCGTCAACCTCAGCATGCGCGCGCACCCAGGTCGCGCATCGTCTCGATCACGGAATCCGTTGTCGGCCGCTCGATCTCACCGGCGATCCTCCCGTCGGCGATCAGCACCACCCGGTCCGAATACGAGGCCGCCACCGGGTCGTGGGTGACCATCACCACCGTCTGTCCGTACTCCCGGACACTGGAACGGAGCAGCTCGAGAACCTCCGTACCCGAACGTGAATCGAGGTTTCCCGTCGGCTCGTCGGCGAAGATGACGTCGGGCCTGGGAAGCAGGGCCCGGGCGACCGCGACGCGCTGCTGCTGGCCGCCGGACAGCTCGTGCGGCAGGTGGCCGAGGCGTTCGGTGAGACCGAGTCGTCCGACGATCTCCGCCATCCACTCCGGATCCGGGTCCACTCCGCCCAGGCGCAACGGCAGCAGCATGTTCTCCTCCGCGGTGAGCACCGGCAGGAGATTGAAGGCCTGGAACACGAACCCGATTCGGCGCCGGCGCAATTCGGTCAGTTCCCGGTCGCTCAGCCCGGTCAGCTCGGTGTCCCCGAGGTACACCAGACCCGCCGTCGCCGTGTCGAGTCCGGCGAGGCAGTGCATCAGGGTGGACTTGCCCGACCCCGACGGGCCCATGATCGCGGTGAAGGCCGCGCCCATGAACTCGGTGTGCACACCGTCGAGGGCGCGCACGGCCGCCTCGCCCTCGCCGTAGCTCTTGCTCAGGCCGACGGCGCGGACCGCGGCGGTTCGTGTGATGGTGGGTGCATTCATGTCCTCGACGCTACGAACGACAACCCTCTCGGCGCGTCGCCGTGCGGACGGATCCTCGAGGCGTTCGCATCAGACCTGGGTAGGACGGGCACCTTTCCCTGGGTCTACCCGCCCAGCAGGTCCTCCGGCTGCACCAGCCCGGTCTGGTACGCGAACACCACCGCCTGCACCCGGTCCCTCGAGCCGGTCTTCGCCAGCACGCGGCCCACGTGGGTCTTCACGGTCGCCTCGGAGACGAAGAGCTTCTGCGCGATCTCGGTGTTGGACAATCCGTGCGCCATCGCCGCGAGCACCTCCACCTCACGTGGCGTCAGATCATCGGGCAGTTGCGGACGCTCGACCGTGGACGCGCCTGCCAGCATCGGACCCACGTGCTGGAGGAGCCGACGGGTCGACCTTGCGGCGATCACCGCATCCCCTCGGTACACGGTCCGCAGCGCGGCGAGCAGGTCCTCCGGCTGCGCGTCCTTGAGCAGGAAGCCACTGGCACCAGCGGAGATCGCGGCGACAACGTACTCGTCGTTGTCGAAGGTGGTGAGCACCACCACCTTCGGCGAGTGCTCCAGCGCGGTCAGTCGACGGGTGGCCTCGATGCCGTCCAGGTTCGGCATCTGCACGTCCATCAGGACCACGTCGACCGGCACCCTCGCCAGCTCACGCAGCGCCTGCTCGCCGTCCGAGGCCTCGACCTGGACGCTCATGTCGGGCTGGGAGTCGATCACCATCCTGAAGCCCGCTCGAACCAGCTGTTGATCGTCCACGATCGCGATCCGGATCGGACCCGTTGCGGCATCGGACATGTCATTCACCTCTCGAATATGGCAGCGCGGTGTGCACCCGGTAGCCGCCGCCCGGTGCGGGTCCGGCCTCGAAGCTGCCGCCGTACAGCTCGGCCCGTTCACGCATCCCGAGTACACCCTGCCCACCCGCGGAGGGCGCGACCAGGGCGCCGGACGCTCCCCTGCCGTCGTCGACGACCGTCAGTTCCAGCGCGGTGTCGGTCCAGCGCTCCGTGACCTCGACGCTGGCCGCGGGCCCCGCGTGCTTGAGCACGTTGGTCAGCGATTCCTGCACGATCCGGTACGCCGTCAGCTCGGCTCCCGTGGACAGCACGCGCCGCTCGCCGTCGGTGGTGAGCTGCACCCCGAGGCCCCCCTTGCGGACCTCCTCGATCAGGGTGTCGATATCGGAAACCCCTGGGGTCGAGGAATACTCGCGAGGCCGGTCCTCCCGCAGCACGGACAGCAGCGCACGCATGTCCGTCAGCGCCTGCCGCCCGGTCTGGGAGATGGTCTCCAGCGCCGTGACCGCCGCCGCGGGGTCGGCGGCCGCGCTGTAGCGACCACCGTCGGCCTGTGCGATCACGACGGTCAGCGAGTGCGCGACGATGTCGTGCATCTCCCGCGCGATCCGGGTGCGCTCGTTGATGGCGGCGATCTCCGCCTCCTGCGCGCGTTCGAGTTCGAGCAGCCGGGCCCGCTCGGTGAGTCCTTCAAGTTCTTGATTTCGCACCCGGCGAAGGTCACCGAACGCCCACACCGCGGTGATGTACACGATCAGGAACGCGATCAGGAACGCGTGCGCCTGCCATGTGGACTGCTCGCCGCCGAAGTACCGGAAGCCCGCCGCGGTCACGCCGAGGATGGCCGCAGCCAGGCCCCATCCGCTGGCCCACCGCGGTCCGTAGGCCGCGAGCGCGTACAGCGCGACCGGCACGCAGATGCCGGGCAGCACGAGATTGGTCTGGTCACTCGTGACGACCAGGTACGCCACCGAGAAGAGCGCGACCATCGCTGCGGAAGCGACCGGCCGGATGCGGCGCCAGGCCAGCGGCACCGTCAGTCCCAACGCGATCACCACGTCGACCCACCCGACGCCGACCGACGCCGCCACACCGACGAGCGCGAGGAACGCCGCAATGGTTCGGTCGATCCCGACGATGTGATCGGCGCTCCAGCGGTACCAGCGCTCGCTCAGTGGGAATCGGGGCATGGACCCAGCGTAAACACCTGTGGCCGGTGAGCTCGCTCACCGGCCACGAGGCGATTCACACGTCAGCTCACTTGAGCAGCGCGCGCGACATGACGACGCGCTGAATCTGGTTGGTGCCCTCGTAGATCTGGGTGATCTTGGCGTCGCGCATCATGCGCTCGACCGGGAAGTCGGTGGTGTAGCCGGCGCCGCCGAACAGCTGCACGGCGTCGGTGGTGACCTCCATCGCGACGTCCGAGGCGAAGCACTTGGCCGCAGCGGAGATGAAGCCGAGGTTCTTCTCGCCGCGCTCGGCGCGGGCGGCGGAGGTGTAGACCATCAGGCGAGCGGCCTCGACCTTCATCGCCATGTCGGCGAGCATGAACTGCACGGCCTGGAAGTCGGAGATCGACTTGCCGAACTGCTTGCGGTCCTTGGTGTAGGCCAGGGCCGCGTCGAGTGCACCCTGCGCGAGGCCGACGGCCTGGGCGCCGATGGTCGGGCGGGTGTGGTCGAGGGTCTGCAGCGCGGTCTTGAAGCCGGTGCCGGGCTCGCCGATGATGCGATCGCCGGGGATGCGGCAGTTCTCGAAGTACAGCTCGGCGGTGGGCGAACCCTTGATGCCGAGCTTCTTCTCCTTCGGGCCGACGACGAAGCCCTCGTCGTCCTTGTGGACCATGAAGGAGGAGATGCCGTTGGCGCCCTTGTCGGGGTCGGTGACGGCCATGACGGTGTACCAGCTGGACTTGCCGCCGTTGGTGATCCAGCACTTGGAGCCGTTGAGGATCCAGTCGTCACCGTCGGCCTTGGCCCGGGTGCGCATCGACGCGGCGTCGGAGCCCGCCTCACGCTCGGACAGCGCGTACGACGCCATCTCACCGTTCACGAGGTCCGGCAGGACCTTGGCCTTGAGCTCCTCGGAGCCGTTGAGGATCAGGCCCATCGTGCCGAGCTTGTTGACGGCGGGGATCAGCGAGGACGAGCCGCACACACGCGCCACTTCCTCGATCACGATGCAGGTGGCGACGGAGTCGGCGCCCTGGCCGTCGTAGGCCTCCGGGACGTGGATCGCGTTGAAGCCGGAGTTGACGAGGGCGTTGAGTGCCTCCTCGGGGAAGCGCGAGTTCTCGTCGACGTCCTTCGCGTACGGCGCGATCTCCTTCTCGGACAGCGCGCGGATTGCGGCCCGCAGTTCGTCGTGCTCCTCGGCGAGCTTGAACAGGTCGAAGTCCGGGTTTCCAGCCATCAGTCGCTCCTTGCGATGGGAAGTCGAGGGGCGCGCCGCGCCACCACTGTGCGGCACTCAGTGCCAATCTTCCGCAATCATAGCGCACCAAACCGCGCCACCTGAGGCTGGAAGTGTCACAGTACGGCACCGAGTGCCAAGAAGGTGGGTCAGTGTCCCCGCTCGAGACGGCGTTGCACCAGGTCCGCCACCCTGCTCGGAGCAGTACTCCGCGGAAAGACCGCGACAATGACATCGTCGTCGCGCGTGTCGTCCCGGAGTGACGGCGTCCCGCTCGGTCCGGACTCTGCGCCCCGTCGAATCTCGGCGAGCGCACTGCGCAGCTGCTGCGATGTGGTTTCGGCGCCGTCGCGCACCATCCTGCGAAGGAGGTAGTTGTGGGTGGCGATGACCGACGCGGCGAACTGCACCACGGCCAGGTCGGGGGCATCGGGGATGGCGCGTCGCAGGTACTCGACGAACAATCGTTCGTAGCGGTAGCTCATCACGATCTCGCGGTCCCGCAGCGCAGGGACTTCGTGGACCACCTCGTAACGCCGGGACGCCACGTCGTTCCACTCCGAGAATCGCTCGAAGACGATCATCGCCGCCTCGCAGACCGCGTTCCACGGGTCGGCGTGGTCATCGGAGAGGTGGCTCGACGCCTGCTCGAGCAGGATCTCGTGGTCGGCGAAGACCACGTCCTCCTTGGAACGGAACTGCCGGAAGAAGGTTCGCCGCGAAATACCCGCGGCCTCGGCGATCTCGTCCACGCTCGTCGCCAGGTAGCCCTGGGCAGAGAACAGCCGCAGCGCCTCGGACACCACGTGGAGCCGGAACCGGTCGGAATCGTCGAGCATGGAGATCAGGGTAGGCGCTGCGCGCCCGTGCGCGAGTTCGGTGGCTCCGGCCACCGAACTCGCGCAGGTGCCGTCTACGGCGCGACGGACGACCAGTCGGCGAAGCCGGTGGGGTCGTGACGGCCCATGCTGGCGTGCTCGAACAGACCTGCGCCGGGGATTCCGTTGCACGTCGCGGAAGCCGAGAAATCGCTGACGCCGAACGGAATTCGGCCCGCGATCGCGGGATCGGTGAGGTCGTAGACGGAGCGGTCCGACCAGTTGCGACCGCGCCACTGCCCGTGCGACCACTCGGGATCGCCGCCGTACCCGCCGCCGACGTGGAGTGCGATACCAGTGCGCGGAGTGACCTCGACTACGACGGGACTGCCGTCCGAGGCCGTCATGTTGATCGTCGCGGACAGCGTCTTCCTGGTACCGGACTCGTACTTGAATTCGACTCGCGGCCAACCGAGTTGTTCGATCCGGCCGTCGTCCCAGACACGGGTGGCGTCGTTGAGGGTGCGGAAACCGTCCGGGGTCTCCTGCATGATCACGATGATGGAGAACCCGTCGAACCGCAGCGGCACGTACAGCCACCAGAAGCCCTCCGACACCTGATCCACCAGTCGGCCGGCCGGGTCCGGGTCGCCGACGCCACGGATTCCCCACGATCGGTCGCGGCTGCCCATCCAGGTGTCGGGAGTGACGGCGATGTCGTCACCACCCAGGGACAGCACGCCCGACCAGGATCCGGTCTGCGCGAACCGCGACGCGTCGATCTGCGGCCGGAAGCCGTTCGTGAGCAGGTGCGGTTGTTCCTGGACCGCCGGGCAGGTGCCTTCCCAGGTGAGGTCGAAACCGAGGCCGTCCGCGTCGTCGCCTTCGCAGATCACCCGCAGCTTCTGCAGCGGTTCGATGACCTCGATCCGGTACCCGTCGCCCACCTTCAGGTCCATCGACCGTTCTTCCAGCGCGTCCGAGAAACGCACGGACCACTGCTTGTCGCCTCGGCGCGCGACGGCGAAGGCGTCGGTGACACCGAGGTTCGGGTAGACACCGAACCCGCTCACCAGGAAGACGCTGTCGTCGGAGTCGAGCGACCCCTGGTCCAATGCGTTGAAGTAGGACCGGTCGTAGAAGTTCTTGTCGCTGGTCACGACCCGCGACATCGAGAGGGGGGTCTGGTGAATCGGGTACTCGTCGAGCGGTGCGGGCATGGCGACACTCCAGGGCTGGTTCCGTTACAGGGTGATACGCAAACCTTCCTGCGAATCTAACCCCGTCCCCACCGCCGTCGCGGCCGAATCACCGCAAACGTCACGCCAACGAGTAAATGTCAGCCCATCAACGTGGCGCGCAGCGCCGCGTCCTTCTCGAGGACCATCGACTCGAGCCCGGCCTGGAAACGCTCCATCGCCTCGCGTATCGCCGGATCGGCCGATCCGATGATGCGCGCAGCGAGAAGACCGGCGTTGCGGGCACCGCCGATGGACACCGTCGCGACCGGCACACCCGCGGGCATCTGCACGATCGACAACAGCGAATCCATGCCGTCGAGGTACTTGAGCGGGACCGGAACACCGATCACGGGCAGCGGCGTCGCCGACGCGACCATGCCGGGAAGATGCGCGGCGCCGCCCGCACCCGCGATGATCACCTTGATTCCGCGACCTGCGGCATCCTTCGCGTAGTCCAGCATCCGCTGCGGAGTCCGATGCGCCGACACCACGCCGACCTCGAATCGGATACCGAACTCGGCGAGCGCCTCCGCGGCGGCCTCCATCGTCGGCCAGTCCGAGTCGCTGCCCATGATGAGGCCGACGAGGGGTCCCTGCTGCTGCGTCATCGCATCTCCTTCGAAGTGTTCACGGCGGACCGTCAGTTACCGGTGTGCGGATCCCAGCCGTCCGTCCACACCGCATGCGAGAGCCAGTGCGCCGCACGTTCCGCGCGCTCGCGGACCGCGGCGACGTACGCCGGGTCGTCGATGGACCCACCGACGGCGCCCATCACGTTCACGTGCCCGATCTTCCGGTCCTTGCGCTCACCCTTGCCGTACATGTGAACCTTCGCATCGGGCATCCGGGCGAAGAGGTGGTGCAGCCGCTCGTCCATGGTCATCGCAGGCGCCTCGGGCGCCCCGAGCACGTTCGCCATCACTGTGACGGGCGCGGTCGGGCTGGGATCACCCAGCGGATAGTCGAGCACCGCCCGCAGGTGCTGCTCGAACTGCGAGGTACGGGCACCGTCCTGCGTCCAGTGACCCGAGTTGTGGGGACGCATCGCCAGCTCGTTGACGACCAGGTCACCGTCGACGGTCTCGAACAGCTCGACGGCCATCGCACCCGTCGCACCGAGCGCCGACGAGATCCGCAGTGCCAACTCCTCGGCCTGCTCCGCGAGCGCGTCCGGCAGCTCCGGGGCAGGCGCGATCACCACCGCGCACTGACCGTCCCGCTGCACCGTCTCGACGACGGGCCACGTCGCTCCCTGCCCGAACGGCGACCGCGCGACCATCGCGGACAGCTCGCGTCGCATCGGGACCTTCTGCTCGACCATCAGCGCGACGCCCTTGTCGAGCTGTTCGGTGACGATCGCCTCGGCCTCGTCGGCATCCGACGGCATCCACACACCGCGGCCGTCGTAGCCGCCGCGGATCGCCTTGATCACGATGTTCCAGCCGTGCTCGCTCGCAAACTTCTCGACGTCACCCGCCCAGGTGACCTCGGCGAACGCGGGCACCGGAGCTCCGAGTTCGGTCAGCTTGCGACGCATCGCCAGCTTGTCCTGCGCGTAGACCAGCGCCTGCGGCGGCGGCTGCACGTTGACGCCCTCGGACACCAGCACGTCGAGGTGCTCGGTCGGGACGTGCTCGTGGTCGAAGGTCAGGGCAGCGGCGCCGACCGCGACCGCGCGCAAGGCGTCGAGGTCGGTGTGGCTGCCGAGGACGACGTTGGCGCTGACCTGCGCGGCCGGCTCGTCGGCACCACCCGAGAGCACCCGGAGGCACTGGCCGAGCTCGATCGCCGCCTGGTGCGTCATCCGCGCCAGCTGCCCACCGCCGATCATGGCGACCACAGGCAGGGCGGAACCGGCGTCTCGAGGACTCGTGGGGCGGGGCTGGGAACCGGAATCGACGCTCACGGATGTCCATGGTGTCACGACCCGCGACCAACCCGATGCGCAGGTGACCGGAGGGAACCCCGACGAGTGATGCCCGTCACCGAAATCCTGAGAGGAGTCTTCGTTCGGAGTGTCCGATAGTGGGTTCACGGGCCGGGGTTCGTAGAATCATCTTCCGTGTCATTCGTCGATCAGGCGCTCAACCGCGTGCCCACCCCGTTACGGGACGTCGTGCTGCGTCACCGCGAACTCGTCAAGTTCGCCATCGTCGGCGGCACAACCATGGTCTTCGACCTGGCCATCTTCTACAGCCTCAGCCTCACGATCCTCGAGGAGAAGCCGGTCATCGCGAAGGTGATCTCCGGCGTCATGGCGACGATCCTCAGCTACGTCCTGAACCGCGAGTGGTCGTTCAAGAACCGTGGCGGGCGCGAACGCCACCACGAGGCGATCCTGTTCTTCGTCATCAGCCTCATCGGCGTCGCCATCGCCGCCGCTCCCCTGTGGATCGCAAACAACATCTTCGACATCCGCACCGGCCGCGCGAGCGTGACCGCTGTCGTCATCATCGACTTCGTCCTCAACTACATCATCGGCAACCTGCTGCAGATGGCGTTCCGGTTCTGGGCGCTGCGCAGGTTCGCCTTCCCGGAGGAGATCACCCACGAGCAGGGTGCGGGGTTCGACCCGACCCCGGAGGAACTCGCCGGGCGCTGACCCCCAGTCGCCGACACCCGTGCTCAGCGCGGTTCGGTGACCGCGTCCGGATCTGCGCGGTACTCGGTCGGCAGGAAGACCGCGAACAGTGCCGGCCTGCGCCGTCGCAGGTCGAGCCTGCCACCGTCGGCCTCGACCAGGGCGCGCGCCAACGCCAGCCCGACACCGGTCGACCCGCCCGCCGAGAATCCCCGCTCGAAGATGTGCGGGGCGAGCTGATCGCTGACCCCGGCCCCCTCGTCGCCGACTTCGATGCACACGGTCGCCTCGCGGCGCGGACCGATTCCGGGCACGAGCCGCACCACGACGGAGCAGGTCCCCGCGCCGTGGATCAGGGCGTTGTCGATCAGAACCGCGACCGCTTCGCGCAGCCTCGACGGCGTCGCCGACGTCCGCACCGCGTCCTCCCCCCGCAGCACCAACCGGCGCCCCGCCTGCTCGTACTGGGGCTGCCAGTCCGCGACCACGGCGCCGAGTTCGGTCACCACGGACAGTGACCGTCGATCCCGTCCCTCGCTGCGGGAGGAGCGGACGAGTTCGTCGATGGCGACGGTGAGGCGGTCCACCTGCGCCATCGCCGCGGTGGCTTCGTCGACGACGGCGGGATCGGGATACACGGACAGTTCGTCGAGTCGCAGCCGAACCGCGGTGAGGCGGCTCCGCAGCTGGTGGGACACGTCCCCGACGAGGGCCCGCTCACGTTGCAGGCGACCCGAGATCTCGACGGTCGCGGAGTCGAGGACATCGGACACGCGGTCCAGTTCCGCAATGCCGTGCCTGCGGGCATCGGTTCGGAAATCGCCCTCGGCGAGGCGAGCGGCGCGGTCGGCGACGTCCTTCATCGGGTCCGCGAGCCTGCGCGCGGTCACCGACGCGACCGCGCTGCCCGCCGCCAGCGAGGCGAGCACGACCAGCGCGACCGCCCCGACGGCCTGCTGCTGCAGGGTCCGCATCGACGCCGACGGGGTCTCGAGCAGGAGCGACCCCGACCGTCCCATCGAGATCGCCTCGACGAGCGGGCGCTCGACCGTCTCGGCACCGATGTCGATGCGGGTGGTCGGGCTCTCCCTGGTCGGGTAGACGACTGACAGCCTCCCACCCTTGGGGACGGCGACCCGGAGCGAATCGACATTGAGTCCGTCCTCGATGACGCCGCTCTCCCCTTCCTGCGCGATGATCTCGGCGGACATGCGGTCCAAACGCGCCTGGAGGTCACTGCGGGTGAAGTCCTCGACCCACAGCCAGGCCGTGTAGGTGAGCGGCACACCGAGCAGAAGCCCGGTCAACAGGACGACTGCGATGATGGACAGCAGGATTCGGCGGCGCACGACTGTGTGGGATCAGGTGTTGAGTCGGAACCCGACGCCGCGGACCGTCACGATGCGCCGTTCCGCGATGGGGCCCTCGTCGCCGATCTTGCGACGCAACCAGGACATGTGCATGTCGAGTGTCTTGGAACCGCGCAGATCGACGTCGCCCCACACCTCCTGGAGGATCACGTCGCGGGACACCACCTCCCCTGCGTGGTCCATGAGCACCTTGAGCAGTTCGTACTCCTTGTTGGCGAGCGAGATCTCGGTGCCCCCGACCAGGACTCGGCGGGCGGCGGGTTCCAGCCGGATGTCGCCTGCCTCCACGGTGGAGTCCTCTCCGCCACCGCGACGACGCAGCAGCGCCCGCACGCGCGCCATCAGCTCGGCGAGCCGGAAGGGCTTGCCGACGTAGTCGTCGGCGCCTGCATCGAGACCGACGACGAAATCGACCTCGTCGGTGCGGGCGGTGAGCATCAGCACGGCGAGTTCGGACCCGTTGGCCCGCAGCTGCCTGCACACCTCGAGGCCGTCCATTCCGGGGAGCCCGAGGTCGAGGATCAGCAGGTCGAACGAGCCACCGAGCGCGAGTTCGAGGGTGGCGGGCCCCGCCTCCTCGACGGTCACGTCGTAGCCTTCGCGTCCCAGCGCGCGCGACAGCGGCGCAGCGATCGCGTCGTCGTCCTCGGCAAGCAGTACGGCAGTCACCAGTACACCCTACGGAGACACCTGAACAGATGCCGTGCAGGCCGCGCGATGCGCTGTCCGGACGCGACCGATCATCCCCGCCAGCCGCGCCGGGGCGACCCGGTGCCGTCGGTGTACCCGGGGCCTTCGCGGTGGTCGTCGTGATCGAGTTGCATGGCGTCGAACACCTGGTGGTAGAGAAGCGAATGCACGCGTTGTACGTCGGGGATGTCGTCGAACTCGAGCGGGTCGTCGGCGGCCGACGCGATGACGAGCGTCCCGGTCCGCATCATGCGGTCGATCAGGCCGTGCCGGAACTGCACGTTGCTGATCCGCCCGAGCGGGATGTCGATGCCGCTGTGGGTGACGACTCCCTGACGCACGAGGACGCGGCGGTCCGTGACGATGAAGTGGGTCGACTTCCAACTGACGAGTGGTGCGACGCAGCGCCATCCGACGACCGCGAGCCACGCGACGAGAACCACGACCAGAGCGACCACGCCGGCGGTGCCGTCGAGCCGGTCCTGTGCGAGTCCGCCGAGGAACCCGGCGACGGCGGTGGCAACGACGAAGGTGACGGTGGGCAGCACCAGCATCTTCCAGTGTGGATGCCGGTGCAGCAGCAGTTCCTCGTCAGCGGCGAGCGCGTCGTCCGGGTAGCCCATGCGAGGAGTGTGCCACCTACGGCGCCTCGTCGGAGTCGCCCACCTCGGCTTCGTCGCCACCGGCATCCGCAACCACATCACCGGCATCGTCGACCGCGACATCCGCGGCGATGCCCTCTTCCGCTTCGGCATGCAGCTCGGCCGCGCGCGCCGCGGCCGCCTGCTCCTCGGTCACCATCTCCTCCGCGGACGGCGGGGCCCCCGAGATCAATGCGTTCGCCCACCTCGTCGACGGATCGATGTCGAGCAGAAGGGCTTTGGCGAGCAGCGTCGCGGGAATCGCCAACAGCGCCCCCAGCGGACCGAGCACCCAGCCCCAGAACACCAGCGCGAGGAATGTCACCGTCACCGACAGACCGACCGCGTCACCGACGAACTTCGGCTGGATCACCGACTGGATCAGGACGTTGATCACGCTGTAGACCACGATCACCCACAGCATCAGCATCGGCCCGCCCTGCAGCAGCGCGATCAGCGCGGGCGGGATGACTCCGATGACGAATCCGATGTTCGGGATGTAGTTCGTGATGAACGACAGCAGGCCCCACAGGATCGGAAGCGGAATTCCCAACGCCCACAGTGCCCCCGCGTCGATGACGGCGACGATCAGACCGAACACCGTCGAGACGACCAGGTAGCTGCGGGTGCCCGAGGCGAACGAGGAGAACGCGTAGGCGATGTCGGCACGCGCGAACGCGACCGCCCGGAGCCGGTCGCCGAACGAACTCGCGTCCATCGCCATGAAGAGAACCAACGCGAGCAGGAAGAAGAGGTTGGAGAACACTCCGACCAACCCCATCAGGATGTCGTCGAGCAGTCCGACGAGCTTGCCGAAGTCGATGTTCGACAGCGCCTTGTCCACCTGGTCGGATCCGATGTCGAGACCGGCGAGCCACCCCTGCACATCCTTGACCAGCGCGTCCGCCTTGTCCGCGTACTGGGGAAGCAGGGTCGCCAGCTGCGCGACGGAAACGGCGAGCGCGGCGATCAGCCCGATCAGGATGGCGTAGACGGTGACCAGTGTCGCGACGACCGCAACCCATCGCGACGAACCCTTGCGCTGCAGCCAGTCCCCGAGTGGCTGCACCGCGACGACCAGCATCAACGCGAGGAAGACAGGCCCGATGATCCCGGAGAACGCCCGGACGCCCGCGATCGCGACGACCGCACCGGCCATGCCGAGCAGCACGATCAGGCCTCGGGGCCACGTCTGTTGTTCGGCGGCGGGCGGCGGCGCGACTGCCTTCTCTCGCGCTTCGACGGCCCGCTCGCCGGACTTTCCACCCTGACGCATCACATCCCGAGAGTCGCGTGCCCGTCACGATCGAACCTCACCCGCGACGGATGAGGTTTCGTCCGCCGCGACGGCACACACTGCAAGTGGACATTTGCGACCTCGTGTCCACGCAAGCCCACACCCACGAATGCCCATCTCGAGAGGAAGTGCCATGACCGACCAATCGGCGGCCAATCGGAGCGACGGAAGCGTCAAGCAGGGTTTCGCTGCCGGCACCTCCATCGCAGCCGCGATCCTTCTGCTCACCGTCGGCATCCTGGAGATCTTCCAGGGGATCTCGGCGCTCGCGAAGGACGACGTGCTGGTGTTCGGCCCGAACTACACCTACGAGTTCAGCGTCACCGCCTGGGGCTGGATCCACCTCGTCATCGGCATTCTCGTTGCGCTGACGGGGTTCTTCCTTCTCACCGGCGCGACCTGGGCGCGGATCACCGCGATCTTCCTGGCCGCACTGTCGATCATCGCCAACTTCCTGTGGCTGCCCTACTACCCGCTGTGGTCGATCCTGATCATCGCGCTGAACGTGGTGGTCATCTGGGCGGTCACCACCTGGGACACCGACCGGTACTGATCGCACCGCGCTGACCGAGCGAGGGGTGCGGGCCTGTGGGCCCGCACCCCTCGCTTCGTCAGGATTCCCGCTGGTTCAGGACGCGGGATGCGGACGCAGGTGCGTCACGTCGCCCGCCGACACCGACACCGCGTCCCCGCCGCCATCCGGCCGGACCACGATGCGTCCTTGCAGGTCGACGTCCGCCGCAGTCCCGATCAGTTCGGTGTCGCCGGGCAGTTCGACTCGTACCCGCTGCCCCAGGGTGCCGCAGCGGGTGCGGTAGTCGGCGGCGAGTCCGTCGACGCGCCACCCGTCCGCCTGCCACGCGGTGTACTGAACGGCGAGCGACCGCAGCAGCGCTCGGGCGAGCGTGTCGCGGTCGGTGGTCGCGGCACCGGCCAGTTGGAGCGACGTCGCGGTCGGCACGGGCAGTTCCGCCTCGGTCAGCGTGACGTTGAGTCCGACACCGATCACGACCGCGGGGGCCGGGGTCGTGGCCGCCACCTCCGCGAGGATCCCCGCGACCTTCTTCCCGCCGATCTGGATGTCGTTGGGCCACTTGAGCGTGGCATCCACCTCGGCGACGGTTCGCAGTGCGTCGACCACCGCGACACCCGTCATGAGCGGGAACCACCCCATCGACTCCAACGGCAGCCCCGGCATCCGCAGCAGCGCGGACACCGACACCGACGATCGCGGCGGCGCGACGAAGCTGCGGGAGTGCCTGCCGCGGCCGTGGTCCTGGTATTCGGCGATCAGGACGGCGCGGTCGAGTGAGCTGTCCACGGACCTGGCGAGCAGGTCCGCATTCGTCGAGCCGGTCTCGGCGACGACGTCGAGGGACGAGTAGAACGCCCGCGGATCGCCACCGCCGGTCACGAGCGCGGTGCGCAGCGCGTCGGCGTTCAGCGGGGGCCGGTTCAGGTCCGTGTACATGCGACGAGCGTAGGGCGTCGCGGATGCGCGAACCCCGACCACAGGAAATACCCGCCGGTAGCTTAGGTTGGACGATTCGGTGCAATCCGACCTACCGCGACCCCGCTCCCCGACCGGCCGATAAGCTCGGGTCCCATGACCAGCGTCCAGGAGTCCGCCGCCACCGCGGCGTCGAACGTCCCCGATATCCACACCACCGCGGGCAAGCTCGCGGATCTGCACCGCCGCCAGGCCGAGGCGCACTTCCCCTCCGGTGAAGCCGCTGTGGAGCGGGTGCACGCCAAGGGCAAGCTCACGGCCCGCGAACGCATCGAGGCGCTGCTCGACGAGGGATCGTTCGTCGAACTGGACGCGCTGGCGCGGCACCGGTCCACGAACTTCGGTCTCGGCGACAACCGCCCCGCCGGCGACGGTGTCGTCACCGGCTACGGCACCGTCGACGGCCGCGACGTGTGCGTGTTCTCCCAGGACGCCACCGTCTTCGGCGGCAGCCTCGGCGAGATCTACGGCGAGAAGATCGTCAAGGTCATGGACCTCGCCCTCAAGACCGGACGCCCGCTGATCGGGATCAACGAAGGCGCCGGCGCCCGCATCCAGGAAGGTGTCGTCTCCCTCGGCCTGTACGGGGAGATCTTCCACCGCAACGTCCAGGCGTCCGGGGTGATCCCGCAGATCTCGCTGATCATGGGCCCCGCCGCCGGCGGCCACGTCTACTCCCCGGCCCTGACGGACTTCGTGGTGATGGTCGATCAGACCTCCCAGATGTTCGTCACCGGCCCCGACGTCATCAAGACCGTCACCGGTGAAGACGTCACCATGGAAGACCTCGGCGGCGCGCACACCCACATGGCCCGCTCCGGTGTCGCCCACTACGTCGCCTCCGGCGAGCAGGACGCCCTGGACTACGTCAAGGACCTGCTCTCGTACCTGCCGTCGAACAACCAGGCCGCCGCACCCCGGCTGGCGCCGTCCGACCCGATCGCCGGATCCATCGAGGACTCGCTGACCGACGAGGACCTCGAACTCGACACGATCATCCCCGACTCGGCGAACCAGCCGTACGACATGCACGAGGTGATCCGTCGTCTCCTCGACGACGACGAGTTCCTCGAGGTCCAGGCCGGGCGCGCGGCGAACATCATCGTCGGGTTCGGCCGCATCGACGGCCGCAGCGTGGGGATCGTGGCGAACCAGCCGATGCAGTTCGCGGGATGCCTCGACATCGACGCCTCCGAGAAGGCCGCCCGGTTCGTGCGGACCTGCGACGCGTTCAACGTCCCGATCGTCACGCTGGTGGACGTGCCCGGGTTCCTGCCCGGCACCGACCAGGAATACAACGGCATCATCCGCCGGGGCGCGAAGCTGCTGTACGCGTACGGGGAGGCGACGGTCGGGAAGATCACCGTCATCACCCGCAAGGCGTACGGCGGCGCGTACGACGTGATGGGTTCCAAGCACATGGGTGCCGACGTGAACCTGGCGTGGCCGACCGCGCAGATCGCGGTGATGGGCGCGTCCGGTGCTGTCGGGTTCGTGTACCGCAAGCAGCTCAAGGATGCCGCCGCGAACGGTCAGGACGTCGACGCGCTGCGTCTGCAGTTGCAGAACGAGTACGAGGACACCCTGGTCAACCCGTACGTCGCCGCGGAGCGTGGTTACGTCGATGCGGTGATCCCGCCGTCGCACACCCGTGGTCAGATCGTGGCCGCGTTGCGTTTGCTCGAACGCAAGATGGTGACTCTGCCTCCGAAGAAGCACGGGAACATCCCGCTGTGACCGCCAGCGAATACATTGAAGCCGTGACAATCACGGACAACGCACTCGCGGAGGTCGAGGTGCTCACCGCAGCCGCCGAGACCGTTGACGCGGCCACCGCAACCGAAGGTGAGCAATTGCCGGTCATCAAGGTGCTCAAGGGCAATCCCTCCGACGTCGAGATCGCCGCGCTCGTCGCGGTCCTCGCGGCCGCCGGTTCGGGCGCGGCACCCGTCGACACCACTCCCCCGGATCACTGGGGCGAGCCGGTGAAGATGCACCGCGGACGCACGGCGTTCTCGCCCTACGCGTTCCAGAACCGGACGTGACGCGACTGGTCCTCGCCTCGGCCTCGCCTGCGCGCCGGACGGTGCTGCGCAAGGCGGGGATCGAGCCGTACGTGCACGTCTCCGGGGTGGACGAGGACGCGATCCAGGCCGCGCTGGGACCTCGAGCGACGCCGCAGCACGTGGTGACGGAGCTCGCCCGGGCGAAGGCCGCTGCGGTGCTGCCCGCACTCCCGGCCGACATCGTCGCGGATGCGGTGGTCGTCGGGTGCGACTCCATGTTGCTGATCGACGGCGAACTGCAGGGCAAGCCCCATCACGCCGACGTGGCGCGGGCACGCTGGAGGTCGATGGCGGGACGCAGCGGCACCCTGCTGACCGGGCACTGTGTGCTGCGGGTCCGCGACGGCGCCCAGGTCGCCGAGACAGCCGCGGACAGCGCGACGGTGGTGCATTTCGGCACCCCGTCGGGCGACGATCTCGAGGCGTACCTCGATTCCGGTGAGCCGATGCAGGTCGCGGGCGCCTTCACCCTCGACGGGCTCGGTGGCTGGTTCATCGACCGGATCGAGGGCGACCCGTCCAGCGTCATCGGCATCGGGCTACCACTGGTGCGGCGTCTCCTCGGCGAGGTCGGGGTGGGGATCGCCGAACTGTGGACGGCGTCACCGAACGTGATCTGACGGCCGCAACGCTCCACACGAGGACCGAACGTCCGCCAGGCGGCGGACGGTGCGCAACACCTAGACTTGCGCCTGTCCATCTCGTCGCCAGACCGTCAGGAGCCCGCTCGTGCCAGTTGCGCCCGATCCCAACCCGTCCTTCGCGGCCTACGCACACCCCGAACGGCTCGTCACGACGGAATGGTTGGGTGCGCACATCGGCGCCCCCGGAATCAAGATCGTCGAGTCGGACGAGGACGTGTTGCTCTACGACATCGGACACATCCCGGGTGCGGTGAAGATCGACTGGCACACCGATCTCAACGATCCGGTGACCCGCGACTACATCGACGGTGCGGCATTCGCGGACCTGATGAGCCGCAAGGGCATTCGCCGGGACGACACGGTCGTGATCTACGGGGACAAGAGCAACTGGTGGGCGGCGTACGCCCTCTGGGTGTTCACCCTGTTCGGGCACGAGGACGTGCGCCTGGTCGACGGTGGCCGGGACGCATGGATCGCGGAGAACCGCGACACCACGTTCGACGTCCCCGAGAACGCGGCAACGGACTACCCGATCGTCGAGCGGAACGACGCCCTGATCCGGGCCTTCAAGGATGACGTCGTCGGACATCTGGGGCAGGGACCGCTGATCGATGTCCGGTCGCCGCAGGAGTACACGGGCGAGCGGACCCACATGCCCGACTACCCGGAGGAGGGCGCGCTGCGCGGCGGCCACATTCCGACCGCGGTGTCGATTCCGTGGGCCAAGGCGGCAGCCCCGGACAGTCGGTTCCGGTCACGTACGGAACTCGACGAGGTGTACGCAGGGCTCGCTCCGACCGACGACGTCGTCGCGTATTGCCGGATCGGCGAACGGTCGAGCCACACCTGGTTCGTGCTCACCCATCTGCTCGGTTTCGAGAAGGTCCGCAACTACGACGGCTCATGGACGGAATGGGGCAACGCGGTGCGGGTGCCGATCGTCAGGGGCGAGGAGCCCGGCGAGCTTCCGGCGATCGCATGACGCTGCCTGACGCCCTCGCCGAGATCGTCGACGATTTCGCATCGGTCTCCGATCAGGAGAAGTTGCAGTTGCTCCTCGAGTTCAGCCGCGAGCTGCCGCCCCTGCCCGCGGAGTTGCGGGAAGCGGCGATGGAGCCGGTGCCGGAATGCCAGTCGCCGCTGTTCCTGTCCGTCGACGCCGCCGACCGCGAGAACGTCCGCCTGTACTTCAGTGCGCCGCCGGAGGCCCCGACGACACGCGGGTTCGCGTCGATCCTTCACCAGGGTTTGGACGGACAGAGCGCGCAAGCGATACTGGACGTGCCCGGAGACTTCTATTCCGCGCTGGGTCTGGCCGACGCCGTCAGCCCGCTGCGACTTCGAGGCATGTCAGCGATGCTCACACGCATCAAACGTCATCTGCGGGAGTGAATGCGATCCATTCGTCTGCGCAGATCTCGAGAGATGGGTCCTGCGTATGGAATTCACCGAACTTGTGGATTACCCCGTCACGCCGGGGACGTTGACGGAGTGGATTCCGACCGCTCCGTGTGACGGCACGAATCCATGGGTGACCGATGCCAGACCGACATCGTTCGTGCAGGAGTCGCGACTGCGCGAGGCGCACACCGTCGCGAAACACGAGTCGTGGCTGGGGACGGCGTTCGAGATCGCGGGGCGGCTGGACTCCGAGGCATTCGGCCGGGCGCTGAACACCTGGATCGACCGGCACGAGGGGTTGCGCAGTCACGCGGGCCTTCCGCCCGGTGCCGGTGAACTACGCCGCCGGACCGTGGTGCCGGGGCGCGTGCGGGTCGACTCCCAACGGCACGGCTACCGCACGTCCGGTGCCGAGAACTGCGATCGGCTGCAAGCGCTGTTCGACGGGTGCACGTCCCCGACATCGTGGCCTGCGTTCGCGTTCGCGACCGTCGAGCCTCCGGACCGCGACCGTGCGTTCACCGTGTACTTCGCGGCCGACCACGCGCTCGTCGACGGCTATTCGGTCGTCCTCGTCGCGCAGGAGATCGAGGCCCTCTATCGCGCCGAACTCGATGGTGTCGATCCGGCACTGTTTCCGGTGGGCAGCTATCTCGACTTCGGAGCCAGGGAGCGTGCCCGCGTCGGCGACCTTCCGTTCGACCATCCCGCGGTCGCGTTGTGGCGTGGGGTTCTCGATCGCGGCGCCGGGAAACTCCCCGAGTTTCCGCTCGACCTCGGTGAACTGCCCGACCACCCGGCCGCGCAGCGTGGCCTCTCCGCGTGGGTCCTCGACCGGGACGGTGCCGACGCGTTCGCGGTGCTGTGCCGCAAGATCGGGCACGGCTTCTTCGCGGGGACCCTGGCGTGTCTGGCGATCGCGGGCACGGAACTCGCGGGCGCGGACAGATTCGACGCCGTCACGCCGATGCACACACGTGACGAGCCGAGCTGGTCCGGCTCGATCGGCTGGTTCGTGGGGATCAGTCCGGTCAGCTTCGGGGTCCGCGGTGCCGGCTCGTTCGCCGACCTGGTGCGGCGGGCGTCCGTTCAGGTCGCCGCGGCGAAACCTGCGTCGCAGGTGCCCTTCGAATGGGTCGGTGCGGCGCTGGGCTCGGTTCCGCTTCCCCGGTTCGTGGTCTCGTACATGGACATGCGGTTCGTGCCTGCGGCGACGGAGTGGCCGGAGTGGAATGCGCGTGCACTGCGCAGCAAGCAGTACACGAACGACGTCTACATCTGGGTGAACCGAACCCCGCAGGGAGTGAACATCGCGGCGCGCTTTCCCGCGACGGACACCGCGACCGCGGCGGTCCATCGGTATGTCGCGCGGCTCCGCAGCCTGATGGAGGAAGCCGTCGGCACGGGGACCTGCACGCTTCCCGCTCCCGCCACCCGGTGACCTCACCCGGACGATCCGGGAAAACTACTGGTCAGTAGGGATTAGGGTGTTCACCGGTTCCGCAAGCAGTCGCCCCAGCCGATTACGTTCGCTTCTCGACCGGTGCATACACTTCGAGGACTGCCGACAACACACCAGCCGGGACTGATCCCCGGGAGGGACGCCCGCCTGTGGCGCCCCGCTGCGATCTACAGGAGGCTCCGTGCCCAGTCATGCCAGCGCGCACATCACGAAGGTGCTCGTCGCGAACCGCGGCGAGATCGCTGTGCGGGTCATCCGGGCCGCGAAGGACGCCGGGTACGGCAGCGTCGCGGTGTACGCGGAACCGGACGCCGACGC
>NZ_SCOY01000010.1:0-142156 GCF_005503035.1 Rhodococcus sp. Q | reverse complement strand
GCGGAGGGGAAACGCCCGGTCCCATTCCGAACCCGGAAGCTAAGCCCTCCAGCGCCGATGGTACTGCACTCGACAGGGTGTGGGAGAGTAGGACACCGCCGTACATAACATCCGAAAGGGGACCCATACTATTGGGTCCCCTTTCGTGTTTTCATTGACATTGCCTGGGTTGTCTTCGAAGGAGACGTTGTGGCTGACAGCAACGGAGATCGTCGAGCCGACGGAGGCGACGATCCGGAACGGCGTCGCGGTGACGCACCGCGCGGCGGAAACGGCACCGGGGCAGGGCGTGAGTCCGGCCGCCGGCACGATGGCCCTCGCAACGACGGACCGCGTTCCGGTGGTGGATACCGTGACCGTGACGACCGACGTTCCTCGAGTGGCGACCGTCGGGACGGCGGCCCGCGAGGTGAACAGCGCGGCGGCTACAGGGGATCCGACGACCGACGATCCGGCGGCGACCGCCCGAGCGGCGACCGTCGCTCCGGTGGTGGCGACCGCCGTGACAGCGGCTCGTCGCGCGGCGACTACCGCGGCGGCGATCGTCGGCAGGGCAGTGACGGTCGTGGACCGGATCGCCGCGGCGGCGGCCCGCAGCGTCGTGGCGGCGAGGGTGCTTTCGCGCCGCGCCCGCGCGACGGCGGAGCGTTCCCCGAGCGTCGAGCGGCCCGTCCCGACGAGCCCAACCTGCCGGAAGAGGTCCAGGCCGGCGAGCTCGACCAGACGGTTCGTCGCGACCTGCTCAGCCTCGACAAGTCGAACGCGAATGCCGTCGCGCGACACCTGGTGATGGCAAGCAAGCTCCTCGAGGATGATCCGGCACTGGCACTCGCTCATGCACGGGCCGCGCGCAACCGTGCAGGTCGTGTCGCCGTGGTCCGAGAGACCGCAGGCATCGTCGCCTACCACGCGGGTGAATGGGCGGAAGCGCTGTCCGAACTCCGAGCTGCCCGCCGAATGGCAGGCGGGCCTGGACTTCTCGCCGTCATGGCGGACTGTGAACGAGGCCTCGGACGTCCCGAGCGCGCGATCGAACTCGGCCGGAGCGAGGAAGCTCGGGCCCTGTCGGGTGACGAAGCGACCGAGCTCCGCATCGTCGTCGCCGGTGCGCGGATGGATCTGGGACAGTTCGATCAGGCCGTCGTCACGTTGCAGACTCCCGAACTGGACGCGTCGAAGTCCGGTCCGACGGCCGCGCGCCTGTTCTACGCCTACGCCGACGCGCTCGTCGCGGCCGGTCGCGTGCAGGACGGGTTGAAGTGGTTCCTCAACGCGGCCGCCGCGGACCACGACGGCGACACCGACGCCGAGGAGCGGGTGGCCGAACTCTCCGGCGACCAGTGACCGCAGGGGTGTCGTCGGCAGGTACGCGACTGCGGGACGAGTACGACGTTCTGCTCCTCGACCTGGACGGCACCGTCTACGCGGGTGCGCACGCGATTCCCGGGGCCAGGGATGCGCTCGTCGTCGACGGGGGGCCTCGTCTGTTCTACGTCACGAACAATGCCAGCCGCAGCCCCGCCGACGTCGCCGGACACTTGAGCGAACTCGGTTTCCCCGCAACGGAATTCGAGGTCGTTACGAGTTCGCAGTCCGCGGCGCGGCTGGTGGCGCAACAGGTTCCTCCGGGGTCCCCGGTGCTCGTCGTCGGGACCGACGCGCTGGCCGACGAGGTCGCCCTGGTGGGCCTGCGGCCGGTGCGTAGTTTCGACGACGGCCCGGTCGCCGTGGTTCAGGGGCATTCACCCGAGACCGGGTGGCGGATTCTCGCGGAGGCGACCCTCGCCATCCGCGCCGGCGCCTACTGGGTGGCGTCGAACATTGACACGACACTTCCGACCGAGCGTGGTCTGTGCCTCGGCAACGGGTCCATGGTCGCGGCGCTCAGGACGGCAACGAGCCGTGAGCCCGATGTCGCGGGCAAGCCTGCGCGTCCGCTGATGGACGACGCGGTACGCCGCAGCGCCGCGGCGCGTCCGCTGGTCGTCGGTGACCGCATCGACACGGATATCGCGGGTGCGAACGCGACCGGACTCGACTCGCTGCTGGTGTTGACCGGGGTGAGTACGCCGGTCGATCTCCTCATTGCTCCTCCGGCGGAGCGGCCGACCTACCTGTCGCGGACGCTCGCGGCGCTCGACGAGCGGCCCGAGATGCTCCGCATCACGGCGCACCCGGAGGTGAGCGTCGACGTCGACGGGACAACACTGACGATCGCAGCCGGCGACGGCGTCGACGAGATGGTCGTACTCCGCGCCGCGCTCGCTGCTGCGTGGGAGTCGCCGGGTGTCACCGCGGTGCAGGGACGAGGACAGGTGGCTGCTGCCGTCGCCGAACAGCTCGGCGGTACGGAGGGCGTTCGCTGACACGGCACTCACGCGGCCGACTGCGCGGTCCCGGGTCGATCGGATAGCGTTGACGGCGATGAGTACGCCGACACCGAAACCCGGGCAGCACCTGCCGGGTCCGCCCCAGACTGTCGACCCGCAGCAGATCCACGCCGAGGTCGACGAACTGCTCGTGGGACTGACCGCCGTCGATCCGCAGGACGACCACCGGTCGATCACACATCAGGCACACGTCCTCGAGCGTGCCCACGAGGTTCTGGTGCAGGCGCTCGCGACCGTGGACAAGATCTGAGGTGGCCAGGCGTGCACGAGTCGACGCCGAACTCGTTCGGCGAGGTCTGGCTCGCTCCAGGGAACATGCTGCTCAGCTGATCGCGGACGGCCGGGTGCTGATCAACGGGTCCGTTGCGGTCAAGCCTGCGACCGGGGTGGAGGCAGGTACGCCTCTGCTGGTGACCGAGGAGACCGACGAGGTGTCCTGGGCGTCGCGAGGCGCACACAAACTTCTCGGTGCGCTCGACGCGTTCGAGCCCCAGGGGTTGTCGGTGTCCGGTAAGCGGTGCCTGGATGCGGGTGCGTCCACGGGTGGCTTCACGGACGTGCTGCTCAGCCGGGGTGCGACCGAGGTGGTCGCCGTCGACGTCGGTTACGGACAACTCGTGTGGCGGCTGCAGTCCGACGACCGGGTCACGGTCGTCGACCGAACCAACGTGCGGTCGCTCGAACCGGATCAGATCGGTGGTCAGGTCGCCGTGGTCGTCGCGGACCTCTCGTTCATCTCGCTGAAGCTGGTGCTGCCGGCGTTCGTCGCCTGTGCCGCCGACGGTGCGGATCTGGTACCGATGGTGAAGCCGCAGTTCGAGGTGGGCAAGGATCGTGTCGGATCCGGTGGCGTGGTGCGCGATTCGGCCCTCCGCGCGGATGCTGTGCTCGAGGTGTCCCGGGCAGCGGACGAACTCGGCCTGCGCACCCTCGGTGTGGTGGCGAGCCCCCTCCCCGGACCGTCCGGGAACGTCGAGTACTTCCTGTGGCTGCGCAAGCAGGCGGACCCCGGTGCGCCGGATGTCGAGGACCTCGTTCGCCGCGCGGTCGAGGAGGGACCGCAGTGACCGGAGCTCATCGCGAGATCCTCGTCGTCTCCCACTCGGGGCGAACCGAGATCAGCGACACGACGCGACGGATCGCGCGCGTGTTCGCCGGTGCCGGTATCGGACTGCGCGTGCTCGCCACCGAGGTCGACCAGTCGGTCGACCCCGCGTCGCCGGACGACGTGCAGGTCACGGTGGTCGAGCCGCGACCCGACGCCGCGACGGGCTGTGAACTGGTGTTGGTCCTCGGGGGCGACGGGACGTTCCTGCGCGGCGCCGAACTGGCTCGCGCAGCGGACATTCCCGTCCTCGGGATCAACCTCGGCCGGATCGGATTCCTCGCGGAGACGGAGGCCGAGCATCTGGAGGAAGCGCTCGCTCATCTGATCCGTCAGGAGTATCGCGTCGAGCGACGGATGACCATCGACATCGCGATCCGGGTGGACGACGTGATCGTCGACCGCGGGTGGGCGCTGAACGAGGCGAGCATCGAGAACGTGTCCCGGCTCGGGGTGCTCGAGGTGGTCCTCGAGGTGGACGGCAGGCCCGTGTCGTCGTTCGGGTGTGACGGGGTGCTCGTCGCGACGCCGACGGGGTCGACCGCGTACGCGTTCTCGGCGGGCGGGCCGATCGTGTGGCCGGAACTCGAAGCGCTGCTGGTGATTCCGAGCAACGCACATGCCCTGTTCGCCCGGCCTCTGGTCACGAGTCCCGAGTCGACGATCGCGGTGGAGACGTTCGCCGGTGGGCACGACGGGCTGGTGTTCTGCGACGGGAGCCGCACCCTGGCACTACCTGCGGGCGGCCGCGTCGAGATCGTTCGGGGTGCGAACCCCGTCAAGTGGATTCGCCTGGACTCGGCGCCCTTCGCCGACCGGATGGTGCGAAAGTTCGAACTGCCCGTGAAGGGCTGGCGCGGTCTGCGCGGCCGTGGGGAAGGGGACGGTAGGCGTGCTCACTGAACTCCGCATCGATTCACTCGGCGCGATCGCGTCGGCCTCGGCCCAGTTCCACGAGGGGTTCACCGTCCTGACCGGTGAGACCGGCGCGGGCAAGACGATGGTGGTGACCAGCCTCCACCTGCTCGGTGGCGCCCGGGCCGACGCCGGGCGCGTGCGTGTCGGCGCCGAACGCGCCGTCGTCGAGGGGCGGTTCTCGACGGCGAACGTCGGACCGCAGGTGGCCGCCGACATCGACCGAATGCTGGAGTCGACGGGTGCCGAGCGGGACGAGGACGGCACGGTGATCGCCGTGCGCACGGTGGGAGCGGACGGTCGGTCCCGGGCTCATCTTGGTGGCCGCGGCGTTCCGGCCGGTGTCCTCGCGGAGCTGACGACACCGCTGCTCACCGTGCACGGTCAGAACGACCAGCTCCGTCTGCAGCGACCCGACCAGCAGCGGCAGGCTCTCGACGAGTTCGGTGGCGCGGCACTCGGCTCGCTGCTCGACAAGTACCGCGGAGTGCGTTCGCAGTGGCTGCAGGCGCGCACGGAACTGGACGAACGGACCCGGAGCAGTCGCGAGCTGGCGCAGGAAGCGGATCGGCTCGAGTTCGCACTGAACGAGATCGACGGGGTTGCCCCCCAACCCGGTGAGGACGCTGCGATCGTCGCCGAGGTGAAACGGCTCGGCGCCCTCGACTCCCTGCGGTCCGCCGCGGCGGGTGCGCAGGCCGCACTGTCCGGAGCGGGGGATCTCACCGACGAGGTCGGGCCGGCCGCGTCCGGTGCGCTCGACCTTCTGGGAGAAGCGCGTTCGCGCGTCGAGTCGTCCGACGACCAGGCGCTGACCGTGCTCGCGCCGCGCTTGGGTGAAGCGATCACCATCCTCACAGACGTCGCCTCGGATCTGACCGGCTATCTCGAGGGCCTGCCGGCGGATCCGGGCGCGCTCGACGTGCTGCTGAGCAGGCAGGCGGAGCTGAAGACCCTCACCCGCAAGTACGCGGCCGACGTCGACGGTGTGCTCGAGTGGGCCGCGCAGGCCCGGGACCGACTCGGCCGGATCGACGTCTCGGCCGATGCGCTCGCGTCACTCGCCGCGCGTGTCGACTCGGCGGCGACCGCGCTCGCCGAAGCCGCCCGTGCGCTGAGCCGGGCTCGCGCGAAATCGGCGGGCAAGCTGGGCAAGGCCGTGACCGCGGAACTCGCAGGTCTCGCGATGGGAAAGGCCAAGTTGGAGGTCGTGGTCCGGCCGATGGTCGCGACCGCGCAGGACTCGGCGCCGCTCGAAGTCGACGGGCAGGCGGTCCATGCCGGATCCGCCGGTGTCGACGAGGTGGAGTTCCGGCTCGCCGCTCACGACGGTGCCCCGGCGCTGATGCTGGGCAAGAGCGCGTCCGGTGGTGAGCTCTCACGCGTGATGCTGGCCCTGGAAGTGGTGCTGGCAGGCGCGCAGTCCGGCGCAACGATGGTGTTCGACGAGGTCGACGCCGGGGTCGGAGGCCGCGCGGCGGTCGAGATCGGTCGCAGGCTCGCGCGTCTGTCGCGCACCCATCAGGTCATCGTCGTGACCCACCTGCCCCAGGTGGCGGCCTTCGCCGACACCCATCTCGTCGTCGACAAGGTGGACGGCAAGCGTGGGGCCGACTCGGGGGTTCGGACCCTGAGCGACGACGAGCGGGTCGCGGAGCTGGCGCGGATGCTCGCCGGTCTGGGAGACACGGAGACGGGCCGCGCCCACGCCGAGGAGCTGCTCGCGACTGCGGGAGCCGAGCGGGCGTCCTGACCGGGCGGGACGAATCCCCCCGAGTGACCGGTTCGGAGCTCGCGACGCCGTGTCGTTCGTGGTGTTCGAGTGACTGGTGAGGTAAGAGGTTCGGCGCGCCTCCCCGGCGCGGGCCGGTGTGCGCGTCATCATCGAGGACATGAAGATGCCCGCTCTGTTGTCACGAAACACCGAGTCGCTGCCGGGCGTTGCCGGCATCGCCAGGGTTGATCGCAACACGGCGAAGCTGCTTCGCCGCGTCGGCCCCGGCGACATCGTCGTCCTCGACGAGCTGGACCTGGATCGGGTCACCGCCGATGCGCTCGTCGTCGCCGGGGTGACCGCCGTCGTCAACGCGTCCCCGTCGATCTCCGGCAGGTACCCGAACCTGGGACCCGAGGTGCTGGTCGCCAACGGGATCGTCCTCGTCGACTCGGTCGGCGAGGAGGTGTTCAAGAAGGTGAAGGACGGCTCGAAGATCCGACTCCACGAGGGTGGGATCCACGCGGGTGAGCGCCGCCTGGCCGCCGGGGTCGAGCAGTCCGAGGCGGAGATCTCGGACCTGATGATCGAGGCGAAGACCGGTCTGGTCGATCACCTCGAGGCGTTCTCGGGCAACACGATCGAGTTCATCCGCACCGAGAGCCCCCTGCTGATCGACGGCGTCGGCGTGCCGGACGTGGACGTCGACATGACGGATCGCCATGTCGTGGTGGTCGCGGACGGACCGGATCACGTTGCTGATCTGAAGAATCTGAAGCCCTTCATCAAGGAGTACTCGCCGATCCTGATCGGCGTCGGGGCGGGCGCAGACGCGCTGTCCGCGGCGGGCTACCGCCCGGACCTGATCGTCGGCGACCCGGAGGAGGTCACCGCGGCGACCCTCAAGTCCGGTGCCGAGGTTGTACTCCCCGCAGACCCGGACGGGCATGCGCCCGGCCTCGAACGCATCCAGGACCTGGGGATCGGTGCGATGACCTTCCCCGCTGCCTGCGCGCCTGCGGATCTTGCGCTGCTGCTCGCCGACCACCACGGGGCCTCGCTGATCGTCACCGTCGGCAGCACGGTCTCGCTCGACGAGTTCTTCGACCGGGGGCGGCGTGAGGACAATCCGGCGGCATTCATGACGCGGCTGAAGGTCGGACCGAAGCTGGTGGACGCGAAAGCTGTTGCGACGCTGTACCGGAGTCGTGTCTCCGGGGCCGCGATCGCGCTCCTCGTGTTGGCGGCGTTGACCGCCGTGATCGTGGCGCTGGTCGTCTCGAACATCGGCGGTGAGGTCGTGGACTGGGCAGTCCAGACGTGGAACAGCTTTGCGATCTGGGTTCAGGGATTCTTCAAGTGATCTCTATGCGTCAACACGCGATCTCGATCGCGGCGATCTTCCTTGCTCTCGCCATCGGCGTCGTCCTCGGGTCGGGAACGCTGTCCGACTCGCTGATGTCCGGACTGCGCGACGACAAGGCCGACATGCAGAACCGGATCAACGACCTCGGCGACGAGAACAACCGGCTCGGTGAGCAACTCGCCGCAGCCGACGGTTTCGACGCCGCGGTCGCGGATCGTGTCGTGCGGGACGCTCTGGCCCAGCGGTCGGTCGTGGTCATCACCACCCCGGATGCGGATCCGGCCGACCTCGACGCGGTCACCAGGCTGGTCGGCGCGTCCGGTGGAACGGTGACCGGGCGGGTCGCGCTCACCGACGCATTCGTCGACGCGGCGAGTGGAGACCAGCTGCGGACCACCGTCACCAACGTCGTCCCCGCGGGCATCCAGTTGCGGACCGGTGCCGTCGACCAGGGCAGCCTCGCGGGTGACCTGCTCGGATCGGTGCTGCTTCTGAACGCTCAGACCGCGCAGCCGCAGAGCACGCCGGAAGAACTGTCGCTGGCGCTGGACGCGTTGCGGGCCGGCGGGTTCGTCGCCTACGACAACGGCACGGTCGCGCCCGCGCAGCTCGCGGTGGTCCTGACGGGCGATGGTGGGTCCGACAGCGGGAACCGAGGTGCCATCGTCGCCAGGTTCGCAGGAGCCCTCGACGGGCGCGGTGCCGGGACCGTACTGGCGGGCAGGCCGGCGTCCGCGCAGGGCAACGGACCCGTCGCGGTCGTGCGGTCCGACACCGCCCTGTCGTCCGGGGTGTCCACGGTGGACGACGTCGACAGGGAATCCGGTCGCATCACGACGGTCCTCGCACTGCAGGACCAGCTCGGTGGCGGGTCGGGTCGTTTCGGTACCGGACCGAATGCGACGGCGGTCACTGTGGGAGTGCCGATCGGCTGACATCACACGGGCGAGGCGGTCCGAACGGGCGTGCCGTGCACCCGCCGGCTTGCGGAGGTGTTACCGTGAAGACCCGTGGGTCGGCAGGCCCCAGCTATACCATTGGTCAAGTCCTGCAAGTCGTCACGGGAGCCCTTCTTGCCACTCTCACGCAGTCATTCGCGTACCGCCACCAAGCACATCTTCGTCAGTGGGGGCGTGGCCTCCTCTCTCGGCAAGGGTCTGACGGCATCGAGCCTCGGACAGCTGCTCACTGCCCGTGGCCTCCGGGTGACGATGCAGAAGCTCGACCCGTACCTCAACGTCGATCCGGGCACCATGAACCCGTTCCAGCACGGTGAGGTGTTCGTCACCGAGGACGGCGCCGAGACCGATCTGGACGTGGGGCACTACGAGCGGTTCCTCGACCGCGACCTCAACGCGTTCGCCAATGTGACCACGGGTCAGGTGTACTCGTCGGTCATCGCGAAGGAACGTCGCGGCGAATACCTGGGCGACACCGTGCAGGTCATCCCGCACATCACCGACGAGATCAAGTCCCGGATCCTCGCGATGGCCGGCCCCGACGCTCAGGGGCAGGTGCCCGACGTCGTGATCACCGAGATCGGTGGCACCGTCGGCGACATCGAATCGCAGCCCTTCCTCGAAGCGGCCCGGCAGGTTCGGCACGATGTCGGACGCGACAACGTCTTCTTCCTGCACGTCTCCCTCGTGCCGTACCTCGGCCCGTCCGGTGAGCTCAAGACCAAGCCGACGCAGCATTCGGTGGCGGCGCTGCGCAACATCGGTATCCAGCCGGACGCGCTGATCCTGCGCTGTGACCGCGACGTCCCCGAGGGACTCAAGCGCAAGATCGCCCTCATGTGCGACGTCGACGTCGACGCCTGCATCTCCACTCCCGACGCCCGCTCCATCTACGACATCCCGAAGGTGCTGCACAGCGAGGGACTCGACGCCTACGTGGTGCGTCAGCTCGGCCTGCCGTTCCGCGACGTGGACTGGTCGGTGTGGGGCGACCTGCTCGAACGCGTCCACAACCCGCGCGAGAGTGTGCGGGTGGCGCTGGTCGGCAAGTACGTCGACCTGCCCGACGCCTACCTGTCGGTCACCGAGGCGCTGCGCGCCGGTGGCTTCGCGCACCGCGCGAAGGTCGAGATCGACTGGGTTCCCTCCGACGTGTGCGAGACCGAGGCAGGCGCCCAGGAGGCGCTCGGCGAGGTCGACGCCGTCCTGATCCCCGGCGGCTTCGGCATCCGCGGCATCGAGGGCAAGCTCGGGGCCATCCGGTTCGCCCGTACCCGCGGGATCCCGCTGCTCGGCCTGTGCCTCGGGCTGCAGGCCGTCGTCATCGAGGCGGCGCGCTCGGTCGGCCTGGCCGATGCGAACTCGGCCGAATTCGAACCGGACACCAAGCACCCCGTCATCTCCACGATGGCCGACCAGGAGGACATCGTCGCGGGTGAAGCCGATCTCGGTGGAACCATGCGCCTGGGTGCCTACCCGGCCGTCCTCGAGAAGGGCTCGGTCGTCGCCCGCGCGTACGGCAGCGAGAACGTGTCCGAGCGGCACCGGCACCGCTACGAGGTCAACAACTCGTACCGGGACCGGATCGCCAAGTCGGGCTTGAAGTTCAGCGGCACCTCGCCGGACGGGCACCTCGTCGAGTTCGTCGAACTGCCTGCCGACAAGCACCCGTTCTTCGTTGCGACGCAGGCACATCCGGAGCTCAAGAGCCGGCCCACCCGCCCGCACCCGCTGTTCGCGGCATTCGTCGGTGCGGCGGTGAAGTACAAGGCCGCCGAGCGCCTCGAGGTGGACGTGCACCCCGATGTCGAGGAGCAGGCAGACGAGGCCGCCTCGGACGTCACCGCAGGCTGACCTGACGATGATTCCCGGACAGCACGACTTCGACACGCTCGACAGTCGGACGGTGTACGAGGGCGCGATCGTCGCGTTGCGGGTCGACCGCGTCGCGATGCCGGGCGGCGTCGCCGCCAACCGTGAAGTGGTCGAGCACCACGGCGCGGTCGCCGTCGTCGCCGTCGACGAGCAGGATCGCCTGGTACTGATCGACCAGTACCGGCATCCGCTCGGACGCCGGATCCGGGAACTGCCCGCCGGGCTGCTCGACGCCACCGGGGAAGACCCGGTGGACGCGGCCCGGCGGGAGCTGGCCGAGGAGACCGGCCTCGCCGCGGACCACTGGTCCGTGCTCGTCGACGTCGCGGTGTCGCCCGGATTCACCGACGAAGCGATCCGCGTCTACCTGGCGACCGGTCTGACGGAGGTGGACCGCCCGGACCCGGAACACGAGGAGGCCGACCTCTCGATCACGCGCGTGGCGGTCGGCGACGCCGTCGCTCAGGCGCTGGCCGGGGAGATCGTCAACGCCACCGCGTTGTCGGGAATCCTCGCGCTGGCGGCGCTTCGTGCCTGTGGTGGAACCGCGGGCAGGCCCGTCGACTCCGCGTGGCCGGATCGGCCCACCGCCTTCGACCGCCGCGGCCACGGCTCCTGAAGTGCTCGCACAGCAGGTGTCGAGCTACCTCGACCACCTCGCCGTGGAACGCGGCGTGGCGGCGAACACACTGCTGTCCTATCGCCGCGACCTGGAGCGGTACAGCGAGTACCTGACGAGCCGCGGGATCGACGACCTCGATCGGGTCGCGCAACGGCACATCACCGACTTCGTGGTGGTGCTGAGGCGGGGCGACACCCCGAACGGGGTGCGGCCGCTCGCTCCCTCGTCTGCCGCGCGGGCACTGATCGCGGTGCGCGGACTGCACAAGTTCGCGACCGCGGAAGGCTTCGCCCGGGCGGACGTCGCCCACGGCGTCAAACCGCCGTCGCCGAGCCGCCGGTTGCCGAAGTCGCTACCGCTGGACCAGGTGCTGGCGTTGCTCGAATCCACCGGGGGAGAGGACTCGGGCGATCAGCCGCGTGCACTGCGGGACCGGGCGCTGCTCGAACTCCTGTACTCGACGGGGGCCCGTATCTCCGAGGCCGTCGGGCTCGATCTCGACGACATCGACGCCGTCGACCGTGCGGTGCTGCTGCGCGGCAAGGGCGGCAAGGACCGCATCGTCCCGATCGGCAGGCCGGCGCTCGCCGCACTCGAGGCGTATCTGGTCCGAGGCAGGCCCGCGCTAGTGTCTCGAGGCGGGCCCGCGGTGTTCCTGAACTCCCGCGGTGGTCGGCTGACGCGGCAGAGCGCCTGGCAGGTGCTCCGATCCGCAGCTGACCGGGTCGGGCTCGCGGATGGCGTCTCCCCGCACACCCTGCGGCATTCGTTCGCGACGCACCTGCTCGACGGCGGCGCCGACGTCCGCGTCGTCCAGGAACTGCTGGGGCACGCGTCGGTGACCACCACGCAGATCTACACCCTCGTCACGATCGGCTCGCTCCGAGAGGTGTGGGCAGGCGCTCATCCCCGCGCCCGCTAGCTCGCCCGCGCGTGTCCGCGGCGGCTTCCGGGTGCCAGGCGGTAGCGTCGTGGTGCGAGCATGCACGAGCGAGGAAGGGGCCATCGAAACCGTGATGACACCTCAGCCGCCCTCGGCGACATCGCCGGACGGCATCGCCGATCAGCAGCGGATCCCGAGCGGTCCCGCTGCGCCGGCACCACACGGCGACGTCGAGACCGCGACCCCCGAAATCGACGCCGACGACACGGCACCCACCGGTTTCACCGATGCCGACGGAGAAACGGAACTCGGACCCACCGGTCGTCCGCTCCGCGTGATCCCCGACCCGCAGCCGGTCACCTCACACGGTCCCGCCAAGGTGATCGCGATGTGCAACCAGAAGGGCGGCGTCGGAAAGACGACCTCGACGATCAACTTGGGGGCCTCGCTCGCCGAGCAGGGTCGTCGGGTCCTGCTCGTCGACCTCGACCCGCAGGGTGCGCTGTCCGCAGGCCTCGGAGTCGCCCACAACGACCTCGACCTCACCGTCCACAACCTGCTCGTCGAGCGCAAGGTGTCGATCGACGACGTGTTGATGCGCACCCGCGTCGAGAACCTCGACCTGCTGCCGAGCAACATCGACCTGTCCGCTGCCGAGATCCAACTCGTCACCGAGGTCGGGCGCGAACAGTCGCTCGGCCGGGCGTTGTATCCGGTGCTCGACCGCTACGACTACATCCTCATCGACTGCCAGCCGTCGCTCGGTCTGCTGACCGTCAATGCTCTGGCCTGCGCTGAGGGCGTGATCATCCCGATGGAATGCGAGTACTTCAGTCTCCGTGGCCTGGCCCTCCTCAACGACACCGTCGAGAAGGTCCGCGACCGGCTGAACCCGCGTCTGCAGATGTCTGGCATCGTGGTCACCATGTTCGATGCCAGGACCCTCCATGCGCGTGAGGTGATGACGCGGGTCGTCGAGGTGTTCGGTGACCTCGTGTACGACACGGTGATCAGCCGGACGGTCCGATTCCCGGAGACCAGCGTCGCAGGCGAGCCGATCACCACATGGGCGCCGAAATCCGGTGGAGCGCAAGCATATCGGGCGCTCGCCCGCGAAGTGATCGCGCGGTCCGGCCGGTAGTGGACTCCGAGCTCACCGAAGGCACGGAGGAGAGCGGCGGCTTCAGGGTTCGACTGCGCAACTTCGAGGGACCGTTCGACCTCCTGCTGACCCTGATCAGTCAGCGGCGCCTCGACGTCACCGAGGTGGCGTTGCATCAGGTCACCGACGACTTCATCGCCTACACCCGCGCACTGAGTGCCGACCTGGACACCCGGACCAAGGGCGCGGGCAATGTCCTCGACCAGATCACCGAATTCCTCGTCGTGGCCGCAACACTTCTCGACCTCAAGGCCGCGAAGTTGCTGCCTGCAGGCGAAGTCGAGGACGCCGAGGACCTGGCGTTGCTGGAGGCGCGGGACCTGCTGTTCGCCCGGTTGTTGCAGTACCGGGCGTTCAAACAGGTCGCGCAGCTGTTCGCGGAACTCGAATCCGCGGCCCTGCGCCGCTACCCGAGGGCCGTCGCGCTGGAGGAGCGGTACGTCGGGTTGCTGCCCGAGGTGCTGCTCGGTGTCGACGCCGCGGCATTCGCCGACATCGCGGCCGCTGCGCTCGCACCCCGTCCGGTGCCGACGGTGGGTCTCGGCCACCTGCACGCATCCCCCGTGTCGGTGCCGGAACAGGCCGCCATCATCCTCGACCTGCTGCGGCAGCGCGGCGAGGGCGCCTGGGCGGGTTTCGGTGATCTCGTGGCGGGATGCGAGGAGACCGTCCAGATCGTCGCCCGGTTCCTCGCGCTGCTGGAGCTGTACCGCCAGCGGGCCGTGGCGTTCGAGCAACTCGAACCACTCGGTGACCTGCTCGTCAGCTGGACGGGCGAGGGCGGAGACGACGGGCGGATGCTGGTGAGTTCGGAGGACTACGGATGAGCGAGGCTGAGATCGGCAACACGGAGACGGTCGGTGACGACCTCACCGACACGGTCGGTGACGATCTGACCGACACGGTCGGTGACGATCTGACCGACACGGTCGGTGACGATCTGACCGACACGGTCGGGGACACCGTCTCGTTCGACGAAGCGATGGACGACGACGAACTCGAGTCGGCCCTCGAAGCTGTGCTTCTCGTCATAGATGCGCCCGCCGCGACGGAGGCGCTCGCGTCCGCGGTCGGCGAACCCCGGGCCCGGGTCGAGAAGACGCTGCGACGCATGTCGGGCGCATTGTCGGCGCGGCGCAGTGGAATCGACCTCCGGCGTGCCGCCGAGGGGTGGCGGTTCTACACCCGGAACGAGTACGCACCGTACGTGGAGCGGCTTCTGCTCGACGGCGCTCGGTCGAAGCTCACACGTGCAGCGTTGGAAACATTGGCTGTAGTTGCGTACCGTCAACCGTTGACCCGTGCACGGGTGAGCGCGGTGCGCGGAGTGAACGTCGACGGCGTCATGCGCACCCTCTTCGCCCGGGGTCTGATCGCGGAGGCAGGGACCGATCCCGACACCAACGCGACCACGTACGCGACGACCGAGCTGTTCCTCGAACGGCTCGGGTTGTCCTCACTGGCGGATCTGCCGCCGGTGGCACCGTTGCTGCCCGATGTCGACGTGATCGACGACATCAGCGAGGACGTGGAGTCCGACCCGCGTTTCGCACGACTGCGACGCGTGCAGCCGGACACAAAACCCGTCGTCGACACCAGTGTCGACGAGGACAATTGATCGAGTGAACGGTTCCGTTCACTCGAACGCTGAGAAGTGAACAGGAAAGAAAAGTGAACAGATCCGCTCGCCGTGATGGCACACCGGACAGGGGCAGGGGAAAGCCCGCCCGCAGCACGACAGGCAAGAAGGACGCTCCGCGCAGCGGCACGGGCGCGTCGCGCAGCGGCACCGGAGGCGCGCCGCGAACCGGCGCGGGTGCTCCGAAGAAGCCTCACCGCGGTCAGGCGGCCGCGGCAGGCGCCGCCGCTGGCGCCACCAACAAGCGTGGCAAGCCGAAGCAGTCGAAGCCGCAGCGCCAGCAGGTGCAGGGCACCCCGAAGATCAGCAACGCGAAGCCGGCTCGCCACCAGTACACCGACGGGGCCGCTCCGAAGCAGCTCGCCGCAGGTGAGGGTGTGCGCCTGCAGAAGGTGCTCGCGCAGGCAGGCGTCGCGTCGCGCCGCGCGGCCGAGGACCTCATCGACCAGGGGCGCGTCGAGGTCGACGGCCACATCGTGGTCGAGCAGGGCCTGCGGGTCGATCCCGAGAACGCCGTGGTCCGCGTGGACGGCGTTCGGGTCGTCGTGAAGAAGGACCTCGTGCACATCGCGCTGAACAAGCCGCGCGGTTGGCAGTCGACGATGTCCGACGACCTCGGTCGGCCGTGCATCGGCGACATCGTGTCCGAGCGGGTGTCCGCCGGACAGCGCCTGTTCCATGTCGGCCGCCTCGACGCCGACACCGAGGGACTGATCCTGCTGACCAACGACGGCGATCTCGCGCACCGGCTGATGCACCCGTCCTTCGAGGTGCCGAAGACGTACCTCGCAACGGTCAACGGCGTCGTCGACCGCAGCCTGGGCAAGAAGCTCAAGGCTGGCATCGAGCTCGAGGACGGTCCCGCGAAGGTCGACGCCTTCACGTTGCTCGACGTCAACGGCAAGCAGTCGCTGGTGAAGCTCGTCTTGCACGAGGGTCGCAAGCACATCGTCCGCCGCCTCCTCGACGCCGCCGGGCACCCGGTCGTGCGGCTGGTCCGCACCGACATCGGTGCCGTCGCGCTCGGTGACGGGCGCCCCGGAACCCTGCGGGTGCTGGGCCGCGGCGAGGTCGGCAGCCTGTACCAGGCGGTCGGTCTGTGAGCGAGGACGTGACCACGCCACTCGTCGTGGCGATGGACGGGCCCTCCGGCACCGGAAAGTCGAGCGTGTCCCGTCGACTCGCCGACGCGCTCGCCGCTCGCTACCTCGACACCGGCGCCATGTACCGGATCGCGACGCTGAACGTGCTGCGCTCCGGGGTCGACGTCGACGACGCCGATGCGGTGTCGGCCGCGACCGAGGCGCTCGTCCTGTCGGTCGGAACCGATCCGTCTTCGGACCGCGTTCTGCTCGCCGGTGAGGACGTCACCGACGAGATCCGCGGCGGGGCCGTCACCGCGGCCGTGTCCGCGGTGTCCGCGGTTCCACGAGTACGTGAGCTTCTCGTCGACAAGCAGCGTGAGTTCATCGCGCAGCATCCGCGAATCGTCGTGGAGGGACGCGACATCGGGACCGTCGTCCTGCCGAACGCGGATGTGAAGATCTACCTCACGGCGTCGGCCGAGGCCCGCGCCCAGCGCCGCAACGCGCAGAACGTCGCGGAAGGCCGCGGCGACGACTACAAGGCCGTGCTCGCCGACGTGCAGCGCCGCGACCACCTCGACTCGACCCGTGCGGTCTCGCCGCTGCGACCCGCCGACGACTCGGTGCTCGTGGACACCAGCGAAATCGGAATCGACGACGTGATCGCCCGGCTGCTGATGGTGGTTCGGGACAGAACTGGAGTGGTGCAGTGAGCGACGAGTTCGAATTCGGCGGCGACGCCTATGCCGGTGACGGCATCTGGAGCGAGGAATCCGACTGGGAGATCGCCGATCTCGAGTCCGGAGACGAGGGCGAGGAGCACATCGCCGTCCCAACCCTCGCGATCGTCGGCCGCCCCAACGTGGGCAAGTCGACGCTGGTGAACCGCATCATCGGCCGCCGTGAGGCTGTCGTCGAGGACATCCCCGGCGTCACCCGCGACCGCGTGTCGTACGAGGCGAACTGGGCCGGACGTCGATTCATGGTGCAGGACACCGGTGGCTGGGAGCCCGACGCGAAGGGACTGCAGCAGTCGGTGGCCCGGCAGGCCGAACTGGCGATGCGGACCGCGGACGCGATCATCCTGGTGGTGGACGGCGTCGTCGGCGCCACCGCCACCGACGAGGCGGTGGCCAAGGTGCTGCGCCGCTCGAAGACCCCGGTCCTGTTGGTGGCCAACAAGGTTGACGACGAGCGCACCGAGGCCGAAGCGGCGGCCCTGTGGTCCCTCGGGCTCGGTCAGCCGTACGCGGTCAGCGCCATCCACGGCCGCGGTACCGGTGACCTCCTCGACGAGGTGCTCGCCGTGCTGCCGGAGACGCCGCGTGAGGGCACCGGTGGCCAGGGACCGCGCCGTGTCGCGCTGGTCGGCAAGCCGAACGTCGGCAAGTCCAGCCTGATCAACAAGCTGTCCGGCGACGAGCGTTCCGTGGTGCACGACGTCGCGGGCACCACCGTCGACCCCGTCGACTCGCTCGTCGAGCTCGGTGGCAAGGTGTGGCGGTTCGTCGACACCGCGGGACTGCGCCGCAAGGTCAGTCACGCCAGTGGGCACGAGTTCTACGCGTCGCTGCGCACCAAGTCGGCGATCGAGGCCGCCGAGGTCGCGATCCTGCTGATCGACGCGTCGCAGCCGATCACGGAGCAGGACCTGCGGGTGCTGTCGATGGTCGCCGAGACCGGTCGTGCGCTGGTGCTGGCGTTCAACAAGTGGGATCTCGTCGACGAGGACCGCCGGTTGATGTTGGAGAAGGAGATCGACCGGGAACTGGTGCGGGTGCCGTGGGCGCAGCGCGTCAACATCTCGGCCCACACCGGTCGCGCCGTGCAGAAGCTGGTCCCCGCGCTGGAGACGGCACTGGAGTCGTGGGACAAGCGGGTGCCGACGGGTCGCCTCAACAACTGGCTCAAGGAGGTCGTCGCGGCGACCCCGCCGCCGATGCGTGGAGGCCGGTTGCCGCGGATCATGTTCGCGACACAAGCGAGCACGCGGCCGCCGACGTTCGTGTTGTTCACCTCGGGATTCCTCGAGGCGGGCTACCGCCGGTTCCTCGAGCGCCGACTTCGCGAGGAGTTCGGTTTCGACGGCAGTCCGGTCCGCGTCTCGGTGCGTGTACGCGAGAAGCGGGACCGCAAGAAGCGCTGACCGCCCGGACCCGCTGACCCCGGACAAGGTGCGTGACCTGCCGATTCGCTCTTCCGAGTGCCACTGATGTAATCTTTGCGAGCGCCCGAAAGAGCGCGGCGGGCTGTGGCGCAGCTTGGTAGCGCACCTGACTGGGGGTCAGGTGGTCGCAGGTTCAAATCCTGTCAGCCCGACGCAGAAACCCCGGTGAGAAGAAATTCTCACCGGGGTTTCTTCGTGTACGGGGCTGCGCTGCGCAGAGCCGGTTCGGTGGAGCGCAGTGCGATCCGATTCGCACGAATGTCCTTGCCTGCACACAGTGTTCGTGAGTCGTGCCTGGACGGTGCGACGGGGGATCGGGGCCGCGAGCAGGTCCTCGGTCGGCGACCGTGTCGGACGACTATTCTCGTCAACGGGCGCCGTCCCGGTGGAGGGGCGCGCTGAACATGTTCTCGAAGGAGCTCCTCGTGGTCGACCTCGCCTATGTCATCGCCGGATCGGAAGCGACCGGTGGCGCCGGCCTGCAGGTCGACCTCAAGACTTTCCAGGAGCTCGGCGTCTACGGCGTCGGCACCGTCACCTGCATCGTCTCCTTCGACCCGAAGGCCGGCTGGGGGCACCGCTTCGTCCCGATCGCGCCCGACGTCATCGCCGACCAGATCGAGGCGGCGACCGCCGCGCACGACCTCGACGTCGTCAAGATCGGCATGCTCGGTACCCCCGACACCATCGAGGTCGTTGCAGACGGACTGCGTCGCCAGTCGTGGCGGCACGTCGTGCTCGATCCGGTGCTCATCTGCAAGGGGCAGGAACCCGGAGCCGCACTCGACACCGACACCGCCCTGCGCGAGCAGATTCTTCCGCTGGCCACCGTGGTGACCCCGAACCTGTTCGAGGCACGCACCCTCGCGGGCATGGAGTCGATCGGCTCCGTCGACGACCTCGTCGAAGCCGCGCGCCGCATCCACGACCTCGGACCCGCGCACGTGATCGCCAAGGGTGGTGTCGAACTCCCCGGCGACGATGCCGTCGACGTCCTGTTCGACGGCAGCGAGGTGACGATCCTGCGTGCACCCAAGGTCGGGCAGGAACGCGTCTCCGGCGCGGGCTGCACGCTCGCCGCCGCGGTGACGGCGGAACTGGCCAAGGGTGCGGAAATCGAGTCCGCGGTGGAGTTCGCGAAGGAGTTCGTCACCGCCGGAATCGCCGGACGCATCGGTGCCCGCACCCCGTTCGACAGTGTCTGGCAGGGCGCCTACGTCGACGCCCTCGCCTGAGCGGCTACCGTCGGGGAATGGAACCCCACCAGCCGACCACGAGGGACGAGGATCCGACCTCGGCGCCGCCGAGCGATCCCGGTCCGAGCCTGACCCGTGATGAGTGCGCCGCCAGGGTTTCGGCGTTCGACCGGATCGCGGTCCCCGACACCGGAACCCGCCGTGCCGCAGTCGCGCTCGCCGTCATCACCGACGACGCGGGATCCCGGCTGCTGCTGACGCGACGGCAACCCCGCATGCGGGCACACGCCGGCCAGTTCGCGCTCCCCGGCGGCAGCATCGACCCCGGGGAGACGCCCGAGATGGCGGCGGTGCGGGAGCTGGAGGAGGAAGTCGGCGTCGTCGCGGGAGCGGATTCCGTGCTCGGACTGCTCGACGACTACGTCACGCGATCCGGCTACGTGATCACCCCGGTCGTGGTGTGGATCGGCCGCCCGAACGCCCCCATCGTTCCGAACGCGGGTGAAGTGGCGGTGGTGTTCGAGGTGACCATGGGTGAGGTCGACGTCGATCCGCTGATCCAACCGGTTCCCGGTATGCCCGACGACGCGCCGCCGTATCTTCGCTGGCCGTTCCGCGGCGGCGCCATGTTCGCACCGACGGCCGCGCTGATCCACCAGTTCCGCGAGGTCGTGATCCACGGACGCGACACCCGTGTCGCTGAGTACGCGCAGCCGGATTTCGCGGCCAAGTAGTCGCGGGCGCAGTCCACCAGGGGCTACCGTTGCCGTCATGGGACCGCTCCGTCGCGCCCTCACCCGCCTCGACCGCACCGGCGTGGAGCCGGTCGCGTGGAAACCGCCGCCCGCGCCCCGGGAGACATCAGGTCCCGCAGCCGATTTCGACACTGTCGAAAGGTGGCCACTCCCTGGATCGACGGGACCGGAGGACGTCGCCGTCGACAGTGAAGGCCGGGTCGTCTCCGGTACCGACGACGGTGCGATCTGGCGGTTCGACGGCCCGGGCAGCGTCACCCGGATCGCCGACACCGGAGGCCGGCCGCTCGGCATCGAGGTTCTCGCCGACGGCCGCTACCTCATGTGTGATGCCGATCGCGGGCTGCTCCGTGTCGACGACAGCGGTCGTGTCGACGTTCTGACCGACACCGCGGCGGGATCGCCACTGCTCCTCTGCAACAACGCCGCCGTCGACTCTGCCGGAGTCGTCTATTTCACCGACTCGTCTGCCCGCTTCCGCCTCGCAGAGCACCGACTCGACGCGATCGAACACTCGGGCACCGGTCGCCTGATCCGATTCGATCCTGCCACCGGTGACACCGACGTCCTGCTCACCGGGCTGCAGTTCGGGAACGGGGTCGGCCTTGCCGCCGACGAGTCGTACGTGCTCGTAGCGGAGACCGCCGGTTACGCGATCCGCCGCGTCGACCTGCGCGGCCCCACCGCCGGTACCGCGACGACGTGGGTGGACAACCTGCCCGGCTTCCCCGACAACATCGCCTCCCAGACCGATGGCGGCATCTTCTGGGTGGCGCTGTACAGCCCACGGCTGTCCGTGCTGGACCGCTTGGCCCCGTACCCCGCCCTGCGGATCGTCGCCGCCAACCTCCCGGACCGGCTAGCGCCGCAACCCATCCTGCGCGGCCGGGTGCTCGGGTTCGACGGGGACGGGACGGTCGTGCACGACCTGCGTGGCGACCGTGACAGCTACGCGCCGGTCACGGGTGTCCGCGAGGCGAACGGCTGGCTGTACCTCGGCAGTCTCTCCTCCGACGCGGTCGCGCGGATGCCCGTGCCGAAGGCCGCCCACCTCCCGACGGCCGGCACCGACGTGTGACAGGCTTGCTCCGATGCCGGCCGGCGCGGACCGGCCCACGAGCATGGGAGTGACAGTGGACAGCGGTGACCGGTCGCGTACCGAGCCGGCGGCGGGGGAGGGTGCCGAGGCGGGGTCTGAGGAGTTGGTCGTGACCGACCGGGTTCTGACCGTGCCGAACATCCTCAGCCTGCTCCGGCTGATCGGCGTTCCGGTGTTCGCGTACCTGCTTCTGGGGCCGCAGGCCGACGGGTGGGCGCTGGCGATCCTCATGCTCAGCGGCTTCACCGACTGGGCGGACGGCAAGCTCGCGCGGCTGCTGAACCAGATGTCGACGCTCGGCGGTGTGCTCGACCCCCTCGTCGACCGGCTCTACGTCGTGACCACGCTGGTCGCGTTCGCGATCCGGGACATGATCCCGTGGTGGGTGGCATTGCTCCTGATCGGCCGCGACCTGATCCTCGCTGTCAGCCTGCAGGTCTACCGGCGCCGCGGCCTGCCTCCGCCGTCGGTGATGTATCTGGGCAAGGCGGCGACGTTCGCGTTGATGATCGCGATGCCGCTCGTGCTGGCGGCACAGGGGGACTGGGCTATCGCGTCCACCGCGAACGCCCTCGGATATGCGCTCCTCGTGTGGGGCACCGCGCTCTACGTGTGGACGGGTGCGCTGTACCTGCTCGCCGCCCGCAACATCGCCCGCGAGGTCCCCGTCCCCGGGCGCTCCGACCTGCGAGCGGAATCGCCGTGAGCGGGAACGGCGCGGACGCCCCGACCGGCGTCAGGCGAAATCCGACGCCGTCGCTGCTCACGGCGCTCCTGGCAGAGGGGCTCGACCCCGGGTACGCCGCGGCCGCCGAGGATCGTGAACGTGACCACGCGCTGCACCGGCCGCTCCACGCGACCGCGTGGTGCGCGGGCGGCGCCTTGGTCCTCGGGCTGATCTTCGGTGTCGCCTACGCCGAGGCGTCGGACCGGGCGCCCGGAACGGACCAGGTGCGCAGCGACATCCTCACGCAGGTCGACGCCGCCGAAGCGCGCGGCGCCGACCTGGCCGCGACGCGGGACGACCTGCTCGCCCGAACCGATGCCGCGCGCACCTCGGCGCTCGCGGGCGACGCCGACGGTGCGGCCGTCCTGGGCCGGATCGAGACCCTGGAGCAGGACGCCGCACTCACCCCCGTCCACGGTCCCGGGATCACCGTCACCCTCAGCGATCCCGCCGCGCGGCCGGACCTGTCCGACCGGTCCCGTCCCGGCGCCGGCGCGAATCCCGTCATCATCGACCGTGACCTGCAGGCCGTGGTGAACGGGTTGTGGAACTCCGGCGCCGAGGCCGTCGCCGTCGGGAACGTGAGGGTGGGTCCGGGCGTGACGATCCGGCAGGCCGGCGGCGCGATGCTCGTGGACAATCAGCCGGTGCCGTCGCCGTACGTGGTGTCGGCGATCGGACAGCCGTCACGACTGCAGACCGGGTTCGTCGTCAGTGACGCCTACCTGCGCATGTCCGGTGTCCAGCAGTTGTACGGCGTCGGATTCGGGATCGCCGAGAGCGACGACATCACGCTTCCGGCCGCAACGGCGCGGGAGATCAGGAACGCACGAGAAGTGGGGGGTCAGTGAAACCCGTCAAACCTGTCACCGCGGCCCGCAACGGCTACGCGATCTACGGTGTACTCGCGTTGGTCGCGGGCATCGTCGCGGGGATCGTGTTCCGGCCGCAGGTGCCGGACGCCATACAGCCGTATCTGCCGATCGCGGTCGTCGCGGCGCTCGACGCCGTGTTCGGTGGGCTGCGCGCCTACCTCGACGAGATCTTCGACGCGAAGGTCTTCGTCGTGTCCTTCGTGTTCAACGTCCTCGTCGCGGCACTGATCGTGTGGCTCGGCGACCAGTTGGGCGTCGGGACGCAGCTGTCCACCGCGATCATCGTCGTGCTCGGCATCCGCATCTTCGGCAACGCGGCGGCCTTGCGTCGCAGGCTGTTCGGGGCCTGACGATGGCCACCGAGGGCAAGCACGAATGGCACACCGAGACGCCCGCGTCTGCGCGCCGGTCGAAGGTGGTGTTCGGGCTCCTCGCCGCGCTGTTGATGGCGGCGCTCGGTGTCGCCATCGCGACCCAGGTGCGTGACACCGGTTCCGGCGACACGCTCGATTCGGCCCGGCCCGCCGATCTGCTGGTCATCCTCGACAACCTCGGACAGCGGGAAGCGGTACTGCGACAGGAGATCGCGACGCTGCAGGACACCTTGGCGACGCTGCAACGTAGCGGCGGTGGCTCCGAGGCGGCGCTCGCAGAGGCCAACGCCCGGTTGTCCGCACTCTCCATCCAGGTGGGCGCCGCGCCTGCGACGGGTCCGGGGGTCGTGCTCACCGTCACCGACCCGGCGGGAGGTGTCGGCTCCGAGGTGATCTTGGACATGATCCAGGAACTGCGCGCCGCGGGCGCCGAGTCCATCGAGGTGACCGGGAACGGTACGCCGCCGATCCGGGTGGGTGTCGACTCCTGGGTGCGGGGCACCGCCGGAAACCTGCAGCTCGACGGGCAGAAACTGTCCGCGCCTTACACCGTCACCGCGATCGGTGACCCGCCCACGCTCGCGGCGGCGCTGAACATCCCCGGTGGTGTCGTCGACACCGTGGCCCGCAGCGGTGGCAGGGTGACGGTCGAACAATCGGAGCAGGTCACGACCGCCGCCTTGCGAGAGGTGAAACCACGCCAATACGCTCAGCCAGGAAACTGAACATCCGTCCTCGTACAGCGCGCAGGCGTTGCCGAGGCGAGTACCACCTGTTCTTCGAAAGGACCTCACGGTGAGCGAGACCAACATCCCGGCCGAACTGCGTTACACGGCGGAGCACGAGTGGGTGCAGCGGACGGGATCGACGACGGTGCGCGTCGGCATCACCGACTTCGCGCAGTCCCAGCTCGGCGACGTGGTGTTCGTCCAGCTGCCCGCCGTCGACGACGAGACCACCGCAGGTGAGTCCTTCGGTGAGGTGGAGTCCACCAAGAGCGTTTCCGACATCTACTCCCCGCTGAACGCGAAAGTCGTTGCCGCGAACGGGGATCTGGATTCCGCCCCGGAGCTGGTGAATTCGGCGCCGTACGGCGGCGGGTGGCTGGTCGAACTCGAGGTCGCCGACGAGCCCGCGCTCGATGCCGCACTCGCTGCGATGCTCGACCCCGATGCGTACCGGGAGCTGACCGGGGAGTGATCCCGACCCGCCCCGCACTGCGAGCGCCTACGCGGACAGGCGCTCGCAGGGTACGGTCGAGTACAAGGTCATTCGCCGTGTCGGGGCGCAGATCCGCATCGGTTGTGATTGTGTCTACAGATTCGTTCGGGTCTCCGCTCGGGGCTTCCCGGATATCGGACTGAGGAGGAGAAACGGTGAGCGACAACGACAGCGACGCGGTCTACGGGGAGACCCCCGCCGAGACCACGTCTGTTTTCCGAGCGGATTTCCTCAGCGACCTGGACGGCACCGCCGCGCCGACCGAACAGCCCGTCTCCGGCGTCGAGGGCCTGCCCTCCGGTTCCGCACTGCTGGTCGTCAAGCGTGGCCCCAATGCCGGTTCGCGGTTCCTGCTCGACCACCCGACGACCTCGGCGGGTCGGCACCCCGACAGCGACATCTTCCTCGACGACGTGACGGTCTCGCGTCGGCACGCCGAGTTCCGGCGCGAACAGAGCGAATTCCAGGTCGTCGACGTGGGAAGCCTCAACGGCACGTACGTCAACCGGGAGCCGGTGGATTCGGCCACGCTCGCGAACGGCGACGAGGTGCAGATCGGCAAGTTCCGGCTGGTGTTCCTGACCGGGCCGCGCGCGGCGGCCGGCGACTCACCTGCGGGTGCGGGCAGCTGATGACCGCGGTCGGGCAGCGGAGCCAGGGTTCGGGAGGGATGTCCATCGGCTCCGTCCTGGACCGGCTCCGCCCCGAGTTCCCGGATGTGACGATCTCGAAGATCCGCTTCCTGGAGGCGGAAGGGCTCATCAGTCCGGAACGGACGCCGTCGGGCTACCGACGGTTCTCGATCGCCGACTGCGAGCGGCTGCGCTATGTGCTCACCGCGCAGCGTGACCAGTACCTGCCGCTCAAGGTGATCAAGGAGCAGCTCGAGGCGATCGACAGCGGCGCTGCCGTCGTCGGAGCGCCCGACTCGGCACCACGCCGCCCGCGGGTCCTGACGGTGGCACCCGGTGAGGTGTCTCCCGAGGAGTTCCGGACGGACCGTGAGGTGCGGGTCAGCCGGAGTGACCTGCTGGCACGTTCGGGCGTCGACGAGGGCTTCCTCACCGAGCTGATCCGGGCGGGGCTGATCGTTCCCGGTTCCGCGGGCTTCTTCGACGAGGACGCCGTCACCCTCGCCCGCACGGCGAGGGCGATGTCCGGCTTCGGTCTCGAGGCCCGGCACCTTCGTGCGTTCAAACTCGCCGCCGATCGTGAGGCCGGGCTGGTCGCGCAGATCGCCGGGCCGGTGGCGAAGGGCCGCGACGCGGGCGCCCGCGACCGGGCGGAGGAGATGGTGCGTGAACTGGCCGCACTGTCCCTCACCCTGCACACCTGCCTCGTGAAGGCGGCTGTTCGCGGGGCGCTCGACCGCTGAGTGCGGCGGCTCCGCGATGTCCGTGCGCGTACGGGCACGGGTTCTCACATCGGCATAGAATCGGTCGAAGCAACGGTTTTTCACGGGAGGCGGGCGCGATGAGTGAGATGCGTGTGATCGGGATTCGCGTCGAGCAACCGCAGAATTCGCCCGTCCTCCTGCTGCGGGAAGCGGACGGCGACCGATACCTGCCGATCTGGATCGGTCAGACCGAGGCCACTGCCATCGTGCTCGAACAGCAGGGAGTCGAGCCGGCACGCCCCCTGACGCACGACCTGATCACCACGTTGATCGGGGCGCTGGGGCATCGTCTGATCGAGGTTCGGATCGTCGACCTGCAGGAGGGGACGTTCTACGCGGACCTGGTGTTCGACCAGAACGTCACTGTTTCGGCGCGGCCGTCCGACTCGGTTGCCATCGCGCTGCGGGCGGGGGTTCCCATCTACGCCGAGGAAGCCGTTCTCGCGGAGGCCGGGTTGGTGATGCCCGATGAACGCGAGGACGAGGTCGAGAAGTTCAAGGAGTTCCTCGAGTCGGTTTCGCCCGACGACTTCAAGGCCACCGACGGCTGACGCGTGGTACCGCTGCGCTCGGCCAGGTCACGATTGTGAACCACTTGGTCTCGATAGCGTCTCGTCTACGTAAAGTCAGCTAAAGCGGGGCTAAGCTTTGAACGTTTTGGGCGTGTTGCGTTGACCGCATGAACCTCGACCCATACCGTCGGGCCGACATGAATACGCACCATGTGATTCACCGGGGCGTACGCTGAGAATTCCAGGCGTAGGCCGAGGGGATCCACGGGTCGGTTTTCCGTGCGAGAGGGAGCAGGCAGTGGTAGATCAGCCGCAGGACGCGAATGTCGATCAGCGCGTCGATTCCGAGGCGCCAGTCGAGGCGGTCGAGGTACTCGACGCCCAGCCCGGACTGTTCCCCGACGATTCCATCCCCGACGAGCTCGTCGGCTACCGGGTTCCCATCGCGTGCCAGATCGCGGGGATCACCTACCGCCAGCTCGACTACTGGGCGCGGACGTCGCTGGTCGTCCCGTCGATCCGGGGCGCCGCGGGCTCGGGCAGCCAGCGCCTGTACTCGTTCAAGGACATCCTCGTCCTCAAGATCGTCAAGCGACTCCTCGACACCGGGATCTCGCTGCAGAACATTCGGGTCGCGGTGGATCACCTGCGCAAGCGCGGCGTCGCGGACCTGGCGAAGATCACGCTGTTCTCCGACGGCACCACCGTGTACGAGTGCACGTCGCCGGAAGAGGTCGTCGACCTGCTCCAAGGTGGGCAGGGTGTGTTCGGTATCGCCGTCAGCGGTGCAATGCGGGAACTGACCGGCACGATCGCCGATTTCCCGGCCGAACGCGCCGACGGCGGCGAATCCGAGCAGAGCCCCGAGGACGAGCTGGCCTCGCGTCGCCGCAACCGCGGCAGCCGTCGCACCGGCTAGCCGAGGTTCCGCCCTGCCGGGGGACGGTGGCGCGTGCCACACGGACGGGTGCGGGTGATTCCGTGACGGTCGCATAGAATTGCGGTGCGTCGTCGCCGCGCGGGAGAGCTCCGGACCGAGGTCCGGACGCCGAAGGAGCAGCACCTCCCCGTCAATCTCTCAGGCACCCGGACCGTGCGGGCATCGGCGCCTCTGGAAAGCGGTGGGAGAACCCACCCGCCCACGGGGAAAGGGATCGGCAGCGCCGCCCCGAATCTCTCAGGCGCTCGGTACGAGCAGGCGACAGAGGGGGAGGAACACACCGCAGGCGCTGCGGTGTGGCCTCGAATCCCCGGGAGTCGCCTTGCCTGACCAGCCCACCTTCGACCCCGCCGATTTCGCCCTGCGGCACATCGGCCCGGACCACGCCGAACTCGAGCGCATCCTGCACGTGATCGGTGTCGACACCCTCGACACCCTCGCCGAGAAGGCGATCCCCGGCAGCATCCTCGACGCCGTGACCGACGGCGTCAGCGCGGGCCTGGACACGCTGCCCGCAGCGGTGTCCGAACACGAGGTGCTCGCGGAGCTGGCGGCACTCGCGGAACGGAACACCGTCGCGACGTCGATGATCGGTCTCGGCTACTACGACACCCTCACGCCGCCGGTGCTGGTGCGGAACCTGATCGAGAACCCGGCCTGGTACACCGCGTACACGCCGTACCAGCCCGAGATCAGTCAGGGCAGGCTCGAGGCCCTCATCAACTTCCAGACGATGGTCTCCGACCTGACCGGCATGGAGGTCGCGAACTCGTCGATGCTCGACGAGGCCACCGCCGCCGCCGAGGCGATGACCCTCCTGCGCCGCGCCGGACGTTCGAAGTCTCCGCGGTTCGTCGTCGACGCCGATCTGTTCCCGCAGACCCGCGCCGTCATCGAGACCCGCGCGACCCCGCTCGGCATCGAGGTCGTCGAGGCCGACCTGTCCCTGGGCCTGCCCGAGGGTGACTTCTTCGGCGTCCTCGCCCAGGTGCCCGGCGCATCGGGTCGCGTCGTCGACCATTCGTCGCTGATCTCCGCCGCACACGAGCGCGGCGCGCTCGTCGCCATCGGCGCCGACCTGCTCGCATTGACGCTGCTGACCCCGCCCGGGGAGATGGGCGCGGATGCCTGCTTCGGCACCACCCAGCGGTTCGGTGTCCCCATGGGATTCGGCGGCCCGCACGCCGGCTACCTCGCCGTCCACTCGAAGCACGCCCGCCAGCTGCCCGGCCGCCTCGTCGGTGTCTCCGTCGACGCCGACGGCGACAAGGCGTACAGGCTCGCGCTGCAGACCCGTGAACAGCACATCCGCCGCGAGAAGGCGACCTCGAACATCTGTACCGCGCAGGTGCTCCTCGCGGTCGTCGCCGCGATGTACGCGAGCTACCACGGCGCCGAGGGCCTGACCGCGATCGCCCGGCGCGTCAACGGGTACGCCCGCACTCTCGCCGCGGGCCTGCGCGCGGGCGGAATCGACGTGGTGCACACCGACTTCTTCGACACCGTGCTCGCCCGTGTGCCCGGTCGTGCCGACGACGTCGTCGCGGCCGCCAAGGGCTGGAACGTGAACCTGCGTCTCGTCGACGCGGATCATGTCGGCATCGCGTGCGACGAGGCGACCACCACCGCGCACCTGCAGTCGGTGCTTGCGGCATTCGGAGTGGCAGGCGATCTCGCAGGGGATGCGGCGGAGTCGATGCCGTCGGCGCTCGCCCGGACCTCGGAGTTCCTCACCCACCCCGCGTTCCGGAGCCACCGCACCGAGACCGCGATGATGCGCTACCTGCGCAAGCTGTCCGACAAGGACATCGCCCTCGACCGCAGCATGATTCCGCTCGGGTCGTGCACGATGAAGCTCAACGCGGCCGCCGAGATGGAGGCCATCACCTGGCCGCAGTTCAATTCGCTGCATCCGTTCGCACCCGCCGACGACACCGTCGGCATCCGCGGCCTCGTCGCCGACCTGGAGTCCTGGCTGGCGTCCGTCACCGGGTACGACCGGGTGAGCCTGCAGCCGAACGCAGGAAGCCAGGGCGAGTACGCGGGCCTGCTCGCGATCCGGAACTATCACCTCTCGCGCGGCGACGACCACCGCGACACCTGCCTGATCCCGTCGAGTGCGCACGGCACCAACGCCGCGTCCGCGGTGATGGCGGGAATGCGCGTCGAGGTCGTCGCGTGCCGTCCCAACGGCGACGTCGACCTCGACGACCTGCGGGCGAAGATCGCCGACCACGCCGAGCGTCTCGCGGCGATCATGATCACGTACCCGTCCACGCACGGCGTGTACGAGCACGAGGTCACCGAGATCTGCGCGGCCGTGCACGACGCGGGCGGTCAGGTGTACGTCGACGGCGCGAACCTCAACGCGCTCGTCGGTCTCGCTCGTCCCGGCCGGTTCGGCGGCGACGTCAGTCACCTGAACCTGCACAAGACGTTCTGCATCCCGCACGGCGGCGGTGGACCCGGCGTCGGGCCGGTCGCCGTCCGCGAGCATCTCGCCCCGTTCCTGCCCGGGCACCCGCTCGCGCCCGAGCTCGGCGACGGGCCGACGGTGTCCGCGGCGCCGTACGGCAGCGCCTCGATTCTCCCGATCACCTGGGCCTACATCCGCATGATGGGAGCCGCCGGGCTGCGGTCCGCGTCGTTGACGGCGATCGCGTCGGCCAACTACATCGCCCGCCGCCTCGACGAGCACTTCCCGGTGCTCTACACCGGCGACAACGGCATGGTCGCCCACGAGTGCATCATCGACCTGCGTCAGATCACCAAGGACACCGGCGTCACCGTCGACGATGTCGCAAAGCGTTTGGCGGACTACGGTTTCCACGCGCCGACCATGAGCTTCCCGGTTGCGGGCACCCTCATGATCGAACCGACGGAGTCCGAGAACCTGGCCGAGATCGACCGGTTCTGCGACGCGATGGTCTCGATCCGCCGCGAGATCGACCGCGTCGGTGCGGGGGAGTGGCCGGTGGAGGACAACCCGCTGCGCGGCGCCCCGCACACCGCGGCCTGCCTCGTCGGCGAGTGGGACCACCCGTACTCGCGAGAACTCGCGGTGTTCCCCGCGGGCACCGCGGACAAGATCTGGCCGCCGGTGCGTCGCATCGACGGCGCCCACGGCGACCGGAACCTGGTCTGTTCCTGCCCGCCGATCGAGGCCTTCAGCAGCTGACCTGCTCGGCAGCCGGACCACAACGTTCGTGAGCCGAGCTCACGAACGTTGTGGTCGGCGACGCCGGAGGGGGACGATGGTGCGGTGCCCGAAACCCGGGCCGTCCGCACGACCGAACGACCGGGACACGGGAAACCGCAATCCGGAGGTCGGGAAAATGCCTTCCACCATCCGCCGCGTCATCGCCGTGGCCGCCATGACCGTCGCTGTCGGCGCCATCGCCGCACCACCGGCCATGGCCAAGGAACGTCCGCTCGGAAACGGGTCGCTCGCCTTCTGCTTCGTCGTGCCGTTCCCGGGCTCCGCCGAACTCGAGTGGTGCCTCTGACGCCCACCCGTCGACACGACTGTGCCGTCCGGTCACTCCACCAGACCACACGGCATGTTCGGTCAGGTTGTGGTGAGCTCGATCAGGGTGATCTCCGGCGGTGACGCAACGCGCACCGGCGGGCCCCAGGCGCCTGCCCCGCGGCTGGTGTAGAGGACCGTGTCGCCGAAACGGTCGAGTCCGGTCACCGACGGCTGCTGCAGCGGCACCAGGTAGCCCAGCGGCCACATCTGCCCGCCGTGTGTGTGTCCGGACATCTGCAGGTCGACGCCCAGTTCCGCCGCCTCGAGCACCTGCGCGGGCTGGTGGGCGAGGAGCAGCACGGCGCGGTCCGGGTCGCGTCCCGCCAACGCGGCCTGCAGGTCCGGCTCGTACGGTGCCGGTGACGTGAGGTCGTGGATACCCGCGAGGTCCACGACGGCGTCGCCGCGCCGCAGTTCGACGCGGGAGTTGCGGAGCGTGTGGATTCCGAGGGTGTCCCACAGGTCGAGCCACCGTCCGCCGTCTCCGGCGTAGAACTCGTGGTTGCCGCTGACCCCGAACACGCCGAGCGGGGCGCTCAGGTCGGCGAGCGGCGCCAGGTCGGGACCGACCTTCGCGACGGTGCCGTCGACGAGGTCGCCGCCGAGCAACACCAGGTCGGGGTGTTCGGAATTCACGATGTCGACGATCTTGCGGGTGAATCCGATCCCGCGGGCCGGCCCGACGTGAACGTCGGTGACCAGGGCGATGCGGGTGCCCGCGAAATCGGCGGGCAGGCGCCGCAACGGAACTCGCACCCGAACGACCCGTGGCGTTGCCGCCTCCACGACGCCGTAGCCGGCCGAACCGATCGCCGCGAGCACGACCGCGGCCGTTGCGCCGCGCAGCACCCGCCGCCGGGTCGGGCCCGCCGCCTGTTCGGGGGATCCGGATTCGATCGGCGTGCGCCGCCGCCGTCGGATCAGTCCGGTGACCCCGGTGCCGATCGCGATGACGCCCAACCCCGCTGTGAGGTACAGCACCGCGGCGAGCCACACCCAGCCGACCGCGCCGGGCGGCCGAGCCCACGACGTCGCGAACACCTCACCGCTGCCGACGCCGACGAGTGCCAGCGCCCAGAGCACGATCAGGGCGGTGCCGACGGCGCGTCGCGCGACCGGCCCGAGTTCGGTCGGGCCGGTGAGCCTGCGAAACAGCCACCAGGTGAGAAGGGCGAGCAGAAGTCCGAAAACGGCGAGTCTGATCATCGAATCCGTCGGTCCTCAGCCGAGCGTCGACTGGAGTGCCTGCGCGAAGTCGGGACCCGACGAGCCGGGCACCGTCCGCATCGTGCCACCGGTCTGGTCGGCGAGCTTCTGCAGCGTCGCCGCGTCCGAGTTCTCGCCGACGGCAATGACATCGATCTGCACGGGCCGGCCGGGGTCGGACGCTTCGGACACCGCGCGGAGGAACTGCGCGGAGGTGATGCTGGTGTCGTCGTTGGGTCCGTCGGTGACGAGGAGGACGGAATTGGTCCTGCCGTCGGAGTACTCGGACACGGCCGTGTCGTAGGCGGTGATCACCGACGTGTACGTGGAGGTGGCCGTCCCCGCGCGCACCGAGCCGAGCGCGCCCTCGAGATCGTCGCGGTTCTCGGACAGCGGGCCCGTCGCGACCGCGACGCGGTAGGGACGGTTCCCGTCGAGACCCCGCGAGTACAGCCAGAGTCCGACCTCGGAGTCGTCGGGGGCGGCATCGATCTGCTCGGCCAGGGCGCCGGTGACGTTGGCGAGCTTCGTGGCGCCCCCGTCGGTCTGCGTCATCGACGCCGAGACGTCGAGCAGGACGGTCGTCGATCGCGTCGAGGCGGTGGCGGTGATCGGTGCCAGCATGGCCGACGCCGTCGCCGGGTCCGACGGTACGAGGGTGCCGCCCGGCGCGGTGGTGGTGAACCCGGCGCCGGTGACGATGTCGTACTGCTCCGGTGCCCGCAGGTATTCGGCGAACTGGGCGGCCGCCCGTGAGCGCGTCTCGTCGACCCACGGCGCCGCGACGACGACCGCCGGGTGGTCCGCGACCGGCGCGGCGCCTGCGGGTGCGTAGCCGCTGACGTCGGTCGCGTCGAGAGCGTCGAGTTGCTGCTGGGTGACGGGTACGGCGTGGAACTGGCCGCCCGCGAGGTCGGTCTGCGCGGCGAGCGCGGTGAGGCCGTCCGCCGCGGTCGGGGGCAGGTCCCCGAGTACTCGGGAACCGCGAGCGAGGGTGGTGAGCGCGGACGTCACGGCCGGGGACTGTGCCTGTTCGGCGGTGACGGGTCCGGTGCCTGCCCCGGCGACCGCGGCGGCGACGGAGTCGCCCGTCAGGGCCGAGGATTCCCACGCGGGCGCCAGTGCGAGTTTCAGTCCGCCCCAACCCGGAAGACCCAGCTCGGGCAGTGACTTCGGGTCGCCCTGCAGGCGCGGCAGGTCCTGCCATCCGATCCGGGCGCGTGTCAATCCGTCCCGCAGTGCGTCCGGAACGGCCAGGACGACAGGTGAATACGCGACCGACTTCGAGACCCCGGACACCACCTCGGGGTGGGTCAGCCGGGTGATCGCCATCGAACTCTGCGGAACCCACAGCGCGGGAGCGGAGACCGGTCCGGTCCACTCGGACAGGTCGGGCTGCGACAGCCCCGTCACGACGGCGTCCGACGGGGCGTCGGCGACGGAGACCTGAACGCAGTGGTCCCGGACGACCGGTGCGGTCGCGTTGTAGCGGTCCGCGACGGCGCGGACGGTGGCCGCGACGTCGGGGTCGGCGGCGACGTCGAGAACCACCTCACCCTCGACGCAGGTTTGCGCGGCGGCGACACCCTGATCGGAGATCCGGTCCCGCAGCTGGAACCACCCGACGATCGCGAGGATCACCACCAACACGGATACGGCCGCGATCACCGGGCCCCGGCTGACGCCACGCAGTCGTTCCTCGTCGCGATGCTGCCCCACGGCTCCTCGTTCCCGGCCGCGAGGCCCCGTTCCGTCATTCCATCCGAACCCGAGCGTTCAGTCTACGGATCGAGACGCACCACGCGACGACGACGCCGTCCGACCGGAGCGGTCGGACGGCGTCGTGTTCCCGGTGGACCGGGATGTGGTGCTGTGCGCCGGAATCAGGCGTTCGCGGCCTTGTACTCGCGGCGGCGGCGGTGCAGGATCGGCTCGGTGTAGCCGCTCGGCTGCTTCGCGCCCTCGAGGATCAGCTCCTTCGCCGCCTGGAAGGCGATGTTGGAGTCGAAGTCGGGTGCCATGTTCCGGTAGGTGGCGTCGCCCGCGTTCTGGCGGTCCACGACCGGGGCCATCCGCTCCAGTGCCTCGGTGACCTCGGCCTCGGTGACGATGCCGTGGCGCAGCCAGTTCGCGAGCAGCTGGCTCGAGATGCGCAGCGTCGCACGGTCTTCCATGAGTGCGACGTCGTGGATGTCGGGCACCTTCGAGCACCCGACGCCCGCGTCGATCCAGCGGACCACGTAGCCGAGGATGGACTGGGCGTTGTTGTCGAGTTCCTCACGCTTCTCGGCGTCCGACCAGTCGGTGGACGGGGCGAGCGGGATGGTGAGGATGTCGTCGACGCTCGCGCGCGGCTTGCCCTTCAGCCCCTCCTGCACCGCGAACACGTCCACCTGGTGGTAGTGCGTCGCGTGCAGGGTCGCGCCCGTCGGGGACGGCACCCACGCGGTGTTGGCGCCGGCCTTCGGGTGGCCGATCTTCTGCTCGAGCATGTCGGCCATCAGGTCCGTCATCGCCCACATGCCCTTGCCGATCTGCGCCTTGCCCTGCAGGCCCGCGGCCAGGCCGGTGTCGACGTTCCAGTCCTCGTACGCGGCGATCCAACGCTGCTTCTTCATCTCGGCCTTGCGGATCATCGCGCCGGCCTCCATGGAGGTGTGGATCTCGTCGCCGGTGCGGTCGAGGAAGCCGGTGTTGATGAACACGACCCGCTCGGACGCCTCCTTGATGCAGGCGGACAGGTTGACCGTCGTGCGGCGCTCCTCGTCCATGATGCCGACCTTGAGGGTGTTCGCGGGCAGCCCGAGGACCTGCTCGACACGACCGAACAGCTCGCCGGTGAACGCGACCTCCTCGGGACCGTGCTGCTTCGGCTTCACGATGTAGATCGAGCCGGTGCGGCTGTTGTCCAGCGGACCGTTCGCATCGCTGCGGGTCAGGCCGTGGGTGGCGCACAGGCTGGTGACGAGCGCGTCGAGGATGCCCTCGGGCACCTCGTTGCCGTCGGCGTCGAGGATCGCCGGGTTGGTCATCAGGTGGCCGACGTTGCGGACGAACAGCAGCGAGCGACCGTGCAGCGTGAGGTCGGAGCCGTCGGGCGCCGTGTAGGTGCGGTCGCCGTTGAGGCGGCGGGTGAAGGACTTGCCGCCCTTGCTGATCTCCTCGGCGAGGTCGCCGCGGTTCAGTCCGAGCCAGTTGCGGTAGCCGACGACCTTGTCGTCGGCGTCGACGGCCGCGACGGAGTCCTCGAAGTCCATGATCGTGGTGATCGCGGACTCGAGCACGACGTCCTTGACGCCCGCGGCGTCGGTGGAGCCGATCGGGGAGGTGGCGTCGATCTGGATCTCGGCGTGCAGGCCGTTGTTGCGCAGCAGCACCGACGTCGGTGCGTCCTTCTCGCCGAGGAAGCCGACGAACTTCTCCGGCTGCGCCAGCTCGGTGACGACCTCGCCGCCGAGTTCGACCTTCAGCGTGGAGCCGTCGACGAAGTAGCGGGTCGCCTCGGCGTGGGAGCCCTTCGCGAGCGGCGCCGCGGTGTCGAGGAAGTTGCGGGCCCAGGCGATGACCTTGTCGCCGCGCACCTTGTTGTAGCCGGTGCCCTTCTCGGCGCCGCCGTCCTCGGAGATCGCGTCGGTGCCGTACAGGGCGTCGTACAGCGAACCCCAGCGAGCGTTGGACGCGTTGAGCGCGAACCGGGCGTTGAGCACCGGCACCACGAGCTGCGGGCCCGCGGTGGTGGCGATCTCGGCGTCGACGTTCGCGGTCGTGATCTCGAACGGCTCCGGCGTGGGCAGCAGGTAGCCGATCTCCTGCAGGAACGCCTTGTACGCGGCGGCATCGTGCGGCTGACCGGCACGCTCACGGTGCCAACCGTCGACCTGCGCCTGCAGGTCGTCGCGCTTCGCCAGCAGCGCCTTGTTCTTGGGGGCGAGATCCTCGATCACCTTGACGGCGCCGGACCAGAACGCGTCGGCGTCGACGCCGGTGCCGGGCAGTGCCTCGGCATTGACGAAGTCGTAGAGAACCTTGGCGACCTGAAGTCCACCGACCTGCACGCGTTCAGTCATTGAACAGCCTCACTTTTCCGCTACCAGAAGCGTCCGCAATCGGGACGCAGTACGGGACACAACAATGTTACCCGGCGGTAGCTTCCCGGAGTTCAGTTGGTCCGGTGGCGGCGAGCCGGGCGACATCGAAAGAACAAGCTCGAGAGCGCGCGGCGCGTGAGGTGGGCGCGCCTGCTGGCCGGGGACGGGCGGTTCGGGTCACTCGGCAGGTCTCGACGACGACCAGCGGTGTGGCCGGTCGTTACCAATGATACGGGAGGGGAGCCTCGCGTCTCGACAGGCTTCCGAGCCGCGCCGCGGGTGTGGAGGAGATGGCGGTCGAGCCGTCAGGCGGCGTCAGGTGTGATCGCTGTGCGTTCCGTCTGCGTCAACCGCACTTCGCGGGCGATCAGGAACAGCGGAAACGTCACGCTGATCGCGATGACGAACGCGAGCGCCACGTACAGCCAGACGAACCGGATGCCGAGCCGGCGAGCCTCGACGACCATGAACACGATCACCGCCGCGGTGAGCAGGACGAGGTCGTTCGTGAACGAACTGCTGACGTGGTTGGCGAAGCCCTCGGTGAAGAACCCGCCGAGTGTGCCGCCGTCGGCGAGGTACGCGATGTTGTGCCACCACGTGGCGACCAGTGCCACCGCCGCGATCACGGCGTACGCGACGCACAGGGACTTGCGTGCAGTGGTCATGCGGGAAATGTAATCGCTGTCATACATGGGTGCCCTGCACTCCGTACTCGTGACCGTGCCAGGTGGTGATTCCGGACAGGCGGGCGTGCTCGCCGGTGTGGGCGAGCAGGTGGAACTGCTGGGGTTCGGTGTCGGCGAAGTCGACGGACATCGTCAGCCGGTGCGCCGTCACCGATCCCGTGACCGGCAGGGGCCGACCACCCGCGGGTGTGTAGCGGGCACGCAGCGGATCCACCGAGTCGATCTCCAGGAGCCCCGAAACCCGTCGTGGTTCAGCGCCCACGTGCCGACCCAGTCGCGCGCCTCGAAACCGGCGCGCGCCGTTCGGTCGACGGACGGGCGGTCGAGCGGGTTGCGACTGAGGGTGACGCCGAACGGCACGCCGTCCCGGGTGGTGTGCCCGGCGGCGTTCCTCGGATCCCAGGAGAACAGGTGGGCGTGGAACTCCTGGCCGGACGGGGTTCCGGCCGGGATCCGGTCGGTGGTGTCGGCGATCCAGAAGTGCACCGTCCGCCCGTCGTCCTCGGTGAGGCCGTTGACGTCGTACCGCCATCCGTCGCAGTAGAAGTTCCCGAGCTTCGTCGGTGTCCCCGGGGTGCCGCGATAGTCGGCGGTCCGCCGCACGACCAGTTCGCCGCAGCGACCGTCGATGTCGATGTTCCAGCGGCCGATCCACCAGGCGTCGAGTTGCGGCTCGCAGGTCGGCGCGACCACCGCCGTGAGGTAGTGCCCCGCCAGGATCGGCCAGTCGGGATCGTCGAATCCGACACGGATGAAGGCGTTCTGGCCGCGCGAGTCCTTCACCAGCCATTCGCGCCGCGGCCGGTCGTACCCCACGAGGAGGAAGCAGTGCGCGGGCACGTCCGCGATGACCTCGTGGCCGCTCGCGATCACCGACTGCAGGGTGGCGATGGACGGGTTCATCCCGAGGGACACCACGGCGTTGTCCGCGATGCGGTAGTGCGCCCGGTGGCGGGCGTGGGTGGGAATGTGCCGCTCCGAGAACTCGAACGCGTCGAGATTCTCCTGCGGGGTGTCGTCCGCGTCGGCCAGGTCGCCCGCCGCGGGGACCGCCGGACGCAGCAGCGTCATCTCCGCCCGCGACAGGTACCGCGCCGACTGTTCGTCGGGGATCGCCGCCCGAGACAGCGTCGATGCGAGATCGGACGTTCCGTGGAAACTCCAGTAGGAGCTGTTGTTCTCGTGCCGTTTCGGTGACGTGGTGTAGCCGGGGTACAGCTCGCCCGCCTGCGCCACGTGAATCGCGTACTGCTCCGACAGATGCAGCGCCACCCCGTACCGGCGCAGGTACTCCGCCTCCATCGCCGCGACCACCGCGAACGCGGATCCGGTGCCGCGGAAGTTCTGGAACCGGAACGGTGTCTGCCACCGGGCCAGCGAGACCACCGGCGGAAGTCGATCGGGGCGTACCCGAGGAACCCGCACCAGGCCGTGCCGCGCGTCGCGACGTGCCGCGGCACGGACGACGGTCAGATGCTCGGCGATGTCGGATCGGCGCCGTTGGTCGGGAAGCACCCCGACCGGAAGCACCTCGCCGCACGGCCACGACGCCGACGCGTGTGGACTCGTCGTGTCGGCGGCGACCTCCTCGGCCGGGGCTGCGACGCGCACGTCCATGGCCTGCACGGTCATCGTTCTCGCCTCACTCGGATCGACTTGCTGTCGACTCCAGAATCGGCCGGTTCGCGGCGAGAGTATCGAGTAGCGCACTACCTCACTTCGAGGTGGGTTCTCCGCCGGATTCCCGCGCCCACGTGGGCAGGATGAACACGCCGTCAGCTTCGACTGTGACGCCTGCGGCGTCGGAGATGGTGCCGACGACGAACGTCTTGACGCCCTCGACGCGGTCGATCCGGGCCTCGACGCGCAGGGGGCCGAGCGGCGTTCCGCGCCGGTAGCGGAGTGTGAGGGTGCCGGTGAAGTTCGGCTTGTCGTTGGATGCGGCGGACATGCCGAGGATCTGGTCGAGGACGAGTGCGCACACCCCGCCGTGGACGTGCCCGGGTGGACCCTCGTAGGCGGCGCCGAGGACGAACTCGCTCCACACGAGGCCGCCGGGCTCGTGCGTGACGGACAGCGGTGGCGCGATCGCGTTCCGCAGTCCGATCACGGAGTTGCCCCAGGCCATCGCCTCGCCGTGATGGGTGTATCGGACGCCGAACGCGCCGTCGATCTGGTGCGCGCGCAGGCGGTCGGTCGCCGCCAGGACGCTGGCGTGCACGTCGCGGATGGTGTCCTCGTCGACCTCGGTGCGAATCGTGGCGTCGACGAGGTCGCGGACTGCGTCGGTGAGGGGCCCGTACAGCGCAGTGCGCCGGACGACCTCCGCGGCGTCGATGTCCTCGAGCGTGAACTGCACCCCGACCCCCTGAACACTTCTGGACAACTGTCTGGACTGCTGTGTGAATCTAGGTGGCGGCGCGCGCGCTGTCCAGTCCTCGGCCACTGCCGCGAGCGGCGACTCGGCCACTGCCGCGAGCGGCGACTGGATCGCTGCCGCGAGCGGCGACTGGATCGCTGCCGCGAGCGGCGACTGGATCGCTGCCGCGAGCGGCGACTGGATCGCTGCCGCGAGCGGCTGCTTGACCGGGGCGGCGAGTGGCGGATGATGATGACATGCAGCAGTTCGGTGCGCCGGCGCAGCAGTACGACAGGTTCATGGGGCGGTACGCGTCGTCCCTGGCGCCGGTTTTCGCCGACGCGGTCGGGGTTCGCGCCGGAATGCGCGTCTGCGACGTCGGGTGCGGACCCGGTGCCCTCGCCGCGGAACTTGCCGCCCGCGTCGGCGCGGCGAACGTCGCGGCGATCGACCCGGCACCCCAGTTCGCTGCGGCCTGTCGAGAACGCATTCCCGGCGCCGACGTCCGCGACGGCGCGGCCGAGCAATTGTCCTGGGACAGTGACGAATTCGATGCAACGATGGCGTCGCTCGTGATCGGATTCATGCGCGACCCCGACCGCGGCGTCGGTGAGATGGCGCGGGTGACCCGACCGGGCGGCACCGTCGCCGCCTGCATGTGGGACATCGCGACCGGGGGCATGCGGATGCTCCACCTGTTCTGGACCGCGGTCCGCGAGATCGACCCGACCGTGGTGGGAGAGGCCGCGATGGTGGGCACCGCCGACGGCGACATCGCCGAGAGGCTGCGCCGCGCCGGCCTGGCGGATGTGGTGAGCGGCGCGCTCACCGCCCACGTCGACTACCGCGACTTCGACGACTTCTGGGAACCGTTCACGTTCGCCGTCGGACCGGCGGGCCAGTTCCTGCATTCCCTGCCGGAGAACCTGCGCTCCGCGGTCCGCGAGGTGTGCCGGACCGAACTGCCGACCGGACCGTTCACCCTCGACGCCCGGGCCTGGTACGCCCGCGGGACGGTGGCGGCCCGACCCACGCCGACGGGCTGACTACACCAACGGTCCGGGTGAGATGAAGATTCCCTCCGCCTCGATCGTGACACCCTCCGCGTCGGACAGGGTGCCCCGCACGATGGCTTTGCGTCCGTCCACCTCGACGACCTGCGCCTCGGCGTACAGCGGGCCGAGGGGGGTCCCGCGCCGATAGCGCAGCGTCAGGGTGCCAGTCAGGCGGCGTTCCGTGGCGCTGCCCGTGACACCGAGCAGGTGGTCGAGGACCAGAGCCCCGATGCCGCCGTGCACGTGACCAGGCGGGCCCTCGTACGCGGCGCCGAGGGTGACGTGCGTCCAGTGCCTGCCGGTGTCGTCACGCTCGATGACCAGCGGCGGCGCGACCGCATTGCGCACCCCGACACCCGCATTGCCCCACGAGAAGGTCTCGCCCGAGATCGTGCGGCGCATCCCGAACGCGCCGTCGATCTGGCGGGCGCGCAGCTTCGCGGTCGCCGCCGTGATCTCCGCCTGCACCTCACGGATCACCTCGTCGTCCACCTCGGTGCGGATCGTCGCGTCGACCAGCTCCCGCACCGCGTCGGTGAACGAGCCGTACAGCGTCTTGCGTCGTTCCAGTTCGTCGCGGTCGATGCCCGCGTCGACGATGCGGTCGTGCGTGACCTTCACCTGCACTGCCTCCCATGTGAGCGTCCGGGATCAATTCGCCGTACGAGGCTGAATGTAGCGGCCTGCTGTGCCGTCGTGGGTTCAGTTCTCGCTCGGCGAGATACGCATCCGGTCGGCGAGCGTGCGATCGCCCGGGGACGCGGATCGCTCCAAACCGTCGATCACCGCGCGGCGATTGCGGTCGGGTTGGTTCTGGCTGAGCTTCGCCTTGCCCACCGCCCGCTCGATGACGACCTCGACGCCGACGATGGCGCGGAGCATCGCGTCCACGTCCCGTGCCGCGACCTCGCCGATCCGCCAGGGTTCGTCCCGGTCCTGCTCGTGGGCCGCCGTCAACGCCGTCACGTTCGCCCGCACCCACTCGACGTCGTCGTGCACCACGAGCCGGCCGTGCACGGTGAGCACCTCGTAGTTCCACGTCGGTGCCATCCGCGTGCGGGACGCGTCCTCCGGATACCAGCGCGGGGACACGTACCCGTCGGCACCGGAGAAGATCGCGACGCTCTGCCCGCCGTCACCGCCACGCCAGTGCGGGTTCGCCCGCGACACGTGCCCGACCAGACGGTGCCGCTCCTCGTCGTAGAGCATCGGCAGCGGGGTCGTCAGCAGCCCGGCGGGTGTGGCGGTGACCAGATGCGCGAACCCGCCGCGACGCAGCGCGTCGACGGTCTCGTCCTCGGTCAGGGCGAAGGCGGCGGGGACGTACACGCGCCCAACCCTAGGTCATGTCCGGCGATCCCCATTTCGGCGCTTCCGGAGCCCCACCACCGCCCTGGTGCATCGGATCGGGCTCGCTTCAGGAGAGTGCGGCGAGCAGTGCTGCGGTCAGAATGAGGCAGTCCGGGCCTCGGAGTTTCTGTCGGATCAGATCGATCGGCAGTTGACCGACGCCGATCTCGAGGACAAGGCCGTCGTAGGTGGACGGCGGCCGGGTTCGTAGGCGGTACACCGCACCACACGAACCGGCCACGACAGTCACCAGCGCAGGTACCGACCAGCCCACAAGAGGTGCCGTCACCATCGCCACCGCAGCCGCAGCACATGAGGGGAGGACCGTCAGCGGTAGGCGAAGCGATCGATCGTCGGCGCCGAGCATCCCCACCAGTTCGGGATTGCCCGACAACTCCCGCAGCCCCGTGCTGAACACCATCGCAGCGAGGAACACCGCCGCCATCTGAACCCACGCCGCGACGATCGGCGACACCATGCCGCCGATCGTCCACGCCCCCGCAAGGGTGACTGCAGTGACGACGAATGCCGACCGCCGGTGCACATGTCTGAGCACATCGACGTGGAGCAGAGCGCGTGATCGGTTGCGCGGCAGTGTTCGCGTCGGCCGGTGAGCGATTCGCCGCCACGCACGTTCGTTCGCCACGCCCGTCAGCACGGTCAGATCCATGCCGATGATCGAGACTTCGGCCGCCACGGCGATGTCGGCACCTTCGTCGAGCTCGGTGGCCGTGATCCGGCCACAAGCCCGCATCGCGCCGACCGCCAGCCCCACGGAGACACCCACGACGGCCACGACCGGGGTCCAGGGGAGGGCGGCCCGAACCTCGAACCCGACTGTCGCCGCCACCGCCGCACCGGCGGCCGTCACGGTGAACAGGACCTGAAGTGTCGAGATCGTCCGAGCCGGAAGCACCCGGGCCTGCGTCAGGACCGCTGCGGCGGCCACACTCACGCCGAACGCGGCCCCAACGCCCGCCAAGGGTGTCCACAGCGTCACTGCCCCGGCGTACGCCGCCAGCCGTCCGCCCGCGGCACCGGCGACCGCAGCGACGACGAATGTCGCCATCACCCTCGGACGGAGCAGCGCCGCCCGGTCGACCGGCGTGGCCAGCATCCAGAAGCCGTGCTCCGGACTGGTGGCCAGCGGTCCGACAGCGCGCGCTACTGCAGAACCCGATGCGATGACGGCAGCACCGCACACCCATGCCCAGGTCGGGTTCCCCTCGACCGCACCGGACAGCAGGGCCGAATCCGCCAGTACGGTGGCCGGTCGAGTCGTCAGCCACCAGGCGAGCCCGGCGACGACGTAGGCGCCGAGCACGGCCACGACGATCGTGCCGGTACGTGAACCGCCCGGCGTGTTGGCACGGGCGAACCGGCGCTGCATCGCACGCAGTGTGCGGGCGCTCGGAGCCGGCGAGGTGCAGGCTGTCAGCGCCACGAGTCACCGTCCACCGTCTCGTCGGCGACCGCAGACACCAGCGCCGCGTCGTGCGAGACGATCAGAACTGCTGTCCCGCTCCTCTTCTCGTCGTTGATGCGGGTGCCGAGCCAGGCGCGACCGCCGGTGTCGAGGTGTTGTTCGGGTTCGTCGAGTACCAGCAGTCGCCGGGGCCGAACGAACGCGGACGCCACAGCCAACCGTCGACGTTGTCCGCTCGACAAGGTGACGGGGAGTTGGTCCGCGGCACCGGACAAACCGACGTTGATCAGTGTCCGTGTCGCCAACCCGTACGGGTCGGGCATCCCGTGGGCGGTCGCGACGAGCTGCAGATGCTCGTGCGCCGTCAGGTGGGCGAACGTGGCGACGTCGCCGACAACCGACGCCACGGCCGCCCTGAAAGTGGGTGAGGCCTCGTCGACGACCGAGCCGTCGACTGTGATGGTGCCGACGTCGAGCCGGTCGAGACCGGTCACGCACCGCAGCAAGGTGGACTTTCCGGCGCCGTTCGCGCCGACGATCGCGCAGCACCGACCTTCGGAGACGGCGAAGGTGACGCCGGTGAACACCGTCAGATCACCGAAGCGGCGTTCGGCATCGTGGACGGCCAGGACGTGGTCGTCCGGCCGAGAAGGATTGAGCATGGGGGACTCCCGTGGTTCCTCGAGGAAGTGCAAGGTCGCGAGGAAGCAGGGGCCGATCAGACCGACGTGGTGAAAGCGGCCCCTGCAAGGGGGCCAGGCGCTCGAGGTCGTGGGCGGCCGGGAGTAGCGGGGTGTGAATGGCGGCGGAACGCGCCCCGCAGGCGCTTTTCCTCGCTGGTCGGACCGCGGGTGGTGCGGGCGAGCCCGAACATCAGGTCGTCGGCGCGCCAGACGAGTACGAGCGCAGCGACCGCTGCCAGAGCTATGACCAGGCCGGCCAGCAGTGCGGTGGTGTCGCCGCTGGCCGCGAGTCCCAATGCCTGAAACCAGATGGCGGCCCACAAGAGCAGAAAGACGAGCACGTCCGCGCCGCGTCTGCTGCCGTTGGTCATGTGGCGCAGCCTATCCGAGCCGGAATCGGTGGCGGAGGCCATGCAGGTGGGCGCCCTCCCTGAGAAGTCCGGAGACTCCTCAGTGGCCCAGCAGTTCCCGGCAGCGCGCCAGGAGTTCGGCGCGGAGCGGCGCCGCCCGGTCGGCGAGCGCCTGCTGCGCACGCACGTAGTCGGCGCGGCCCGCCGCGGTCTCGATCGGCACCGGTTCGTAGCCGAGGTCCCGGAGGTCGTACGGGCTGGCCCGCATGTCGAGTTCCCGTGCGTCCATGGCGTGCTCGAAGCAGCGCAGCAGCAGATCGGAGTCGACCAGCGGCACCAACTTGTAGCACCACTTGTAGAGGTCCATGCCTGCATGCAGGCAGCCCGGCTGCTCACGCTCCGACTGCTCGTCGCGGGAGAGCGGAAGATGGTTGCGCCCCACAGCGTCCGGCGTGAAGAACCGGAACGCGTCGTAGTGGGTGCACCGCAGTGTCATCGACTCGACGACCGCGTCCGTCCCCTCCGCGCCGAGCCGCAGTGGCGTCCCCGAATGCCGGACGGCGTCGGCGCCGCCGCGATACACCATCGCCCATTCGTGCAGGCCGAAGCACCCGAGCTGAGCGGGCCGCGACGCCGTCCCAGCCAGTACCCGCTCGGTGAACTCCAGCATCGTCCGTCGGCGTTCCAGGAGCACCGGGTCCGCGCCGACCCCTCCGTCGACCTCCCGGTACCCGGAGTACTCGGCGTACGGCCGGGAGGCCTCGCCTCCGAGCACCAGCGCGAAGCCCGGATGCCAGCGCCGCAACTGGGCGGGCCGGAGGCTGTAGTACGTGAACAGGAAGTCGACGACGGGATGGGAGTCGCCGCGCGCCTGCCTGCCCAGGTGCGGGCCGATCAGCGCGTCGACCCGCGCGTGGTGCGCGTCGCGCCGGACCGTCCAGTCCTCCTCGGACAGGACGGTCCGGCGCGCCGTCTGCTGCGGTGCCGTCACGATGTGTGCTGCCCGGGGACGGCATCGGTGATCCGGTGGGTGCCGTCCCGCACGGTGCCCACGAACTCCTCGACCAGGTCCTCGAGCGCGACGATGCCGAGGCAGTGGCCGTCGGCGTCGACGATCTCCGCGAGGTGACTGCTCGCGCGCCGGAGCACGGCCAGTGCCTCGTCGAGCGGAGTCTGCATCTGCAACCGCGGCCAGGGCCGCACATCGCTGCGCGGCACGACGGTGTCCGGGCCCGCCGACTCGTCGAGCACCTCGTCGAGCACGTCCTTGAGGTGCAGGTACCCGGCGAGCGAGCCGTCGGGCAGTGCGGCCGGGTAGCGGGAGTAGCCGGTTTCCGCCACGGCACGCTCGATGGCGCCGAGCGTCGTGCCCCGGTCCGTCAGCGGCACCGTCCGCACCTTGTCGAGGGGGATGAGCACGTCCGCGACCGTGCGGCCCGTCGTGTGCAGCGCCTGCGTGAGCCTGCGATGCTCCTCCTCGTCGATCAGCCCCTCCGAGCGGGACTCGCCGATCATCTCGGTGAGTTCGATCTCGGAGACGGTGCTGTCGAGTTCGTCCTTCGGTTGCACCCGCAGCATCCGCAGCACCGAGTTCGCGGCCCAGTTGTAGAACGCGATGAGCGGCCTCGCCAGTTTGATGAACGCGAGGTGCGCGGGCACCAGCAGCATCGCCGCCCGCTCCGGCCCTGCGATGGCGATGTTCTTCGGGACCATCTCGCCGAGCAGGATGTGCAGGATCACCACCAGCGACATCGCGACGGCGAACGCGATCGGGTGCAGCAGCTGGTCGGGCAGGCCGACCAAGTCGAGGGGCTTCTCGATCAGGTGCGCGATGGCCGGCTCGCCGACCCGGCCGAGCAGGATCGAGCAGATCGTGATGCCGAGCTGTGCCGCGGCCAGCATCAGCGACAGGTGTTCGCCCGCGTGGATGACCGTGGCGGCCCGCTTCTTGCCCTGGGCGACGAGCGCTTCGAGGCGGTCGCGGCGAGCCGAGATCAACGCGAACTCGGCCGCGACGAAGAACGCGTTGCCACCGAGCAGCAGCACCGTCAGCAGGACGGCGAAGAGGTCATTCATCGTCGGACTCCTCGGTGGTGCGGGTCCGGTGCGCGGCAAGGGCCTCCGCGGGGACCGGGGTCAGCACGACCCGGTCGATGCGGCGCCCGTCCATCGCGGCGACGCGGGCGAGCCAGCCGCCGCTCCCGTCACCGAGATGGGTGTCGGACCCGTCGGGGGCGGGTAGTTCCACCTCGTCGCCGACCTCGGGGATCCGCCCCAGGCGTTCGAGGACGAGTCCACCGATGGTTTCGTACTCGCCTTCCGGTGCGGCGTAGCCGGTGGCGTGCCGGATCTCGTCGATCCGCAACAGACCTGCGCAGATCCAGCTGTCACCCTGGCGCTGCACGTCGATCTCCGTGTCGTCGTGCTCGTCTCGGACGTCACCGACGATCTCCTCGATGAGGTCCTCCATCGTCACCACGCCTGCCGTGCCGCCGTACTCGTCGACAACGAGCGCCACCTGCATGCCGTCCGACCGGACCCGTTCCATCAACGCGTCGCCGTCCAGGCTCGACGGCACCACCGGCACCTTCTTCGCGAGGACCATCAGCGTGGTCGTCGCACGGGCGGATGCGGGCACTGTGAACGCCTGCTTGACGTGCACCACGCCCACCGTGTCGTCGAGGTCGCCATCGACCACGGGGAAGCGGGAGAACCCGGTCCGGGACGCGACGTCGAGCAGGTCGGCGACGGTGTCGTGCAGTTCGAGGGTCTCGATCTTGACCCGCGGCGTCATCAGTTCCTCCGCCGTGCGCTCACCGAAACGCAACGATCGGTCCACGAGCAGCGCGGTGCCGGGGTCGAGGGTGCCACTACGGGCGCTGTTGCGTACCAGCGACCCCAATTCCTGCGGCGACCGCGCCGACCGCAATTCCTCGGCGGGTTCGACCCCGAGACGCCGAACCACCCAGTTCGCGGCGCCGTTGAGGCCATTGATCGCCCACCGGAACACCGTCGAGAACCAGGCCTGCGGGCCCGCCGTCGCGCGCGCCGTCGCCAGGGGATGCGCGATCGCGAGGTTCTTGGGGACGAGTTCACCGAAGATCATCGACAGCGAGGTCGCCAGGACCAGGGCCAGCACCAACGAGATCCCCGATGCCACCGACGTCGAGACGCCGACGGCCGTCAGGATCGGGGTGATCAGTTTCGCGAGGACCGGCTCGGCGATGTAACCGGTGGCCAGTGTCGTGATGGTGATGCCCAGCTGCGCGCCGGACAGTTGGAAGGACAGGGTGCGGTGCGCCCGCTGTACCTGTCGTGCGCGCCGGTCGCCGTCGCGAGCGTGGGCGTCTACGGTGCTGCGTTCGAGCGCGGTCAGGGAGAATTCCGCGGCCACGAACACGGCGGTGCCCGCGGTCAGGGCGAAAAACCCGAGCAGGCTGACGATGGTCACTGCGATCTGCATCGTCTATCGCCGCCCGGGAGGGGTCGGGGTGGGGCCGCCGGGTTTGTCACCCGGCTCGGTAGAGGAGCCCTCCGTCGTGGAACTGCTGTCGTCGCCGGAGTCGGCGTCATGCGCCGATTCGGGTGCCTCGGGCACCTTGATCCTTTCGTCGTGCCCGGATCGTGCCGGGCGCACACCTAACTGGAGACGGCCATTCTACCGGCCGCGGCGCCGGAAACGGGCAACCGCGACGTGCGCCACAGCCGCGGCGGGTCACCACCCGCCGGGCAGGGGGCGTCCCTCGGCGAAACCGGCCGCGGACTGCACCCCGAGTACCGCCTTGTCGTGCAGTTCCTCGATGCTGCGGGCCCCGGCATAGGTGCAGGTGCTGCGGACACCGGAACAGATGTGGTCGATCAGGTCCTCGACGCCGGGCCGCGTGGGGTCGAGTCGCATCCGGGAACTCGAGATCCCCTCCTCGAACAGGGCCTTGCGGGCGCGATCGAAACCGCTGTCGGCGGCCGTGCGCGCCGCGACGGCCCGCTTGCTCGCCATCCCGAAACTCTCCTTGTAGGCGTTGCCCTCCGTGTCGAACCGCAGGTCGCCCGGCGACTCGTAGGTGCCGGCGAACCACGACCCGATCATCACGTTCGACGCGCCCGCGGCCAGCGCCAGCGCCACGTCACGCGGATGCCGGACTCCGCCGTCGGCCCACACGTGCGCACCGAGTTCCCTTGCCGCGTCGGCACATTCGGCGACCGCGGAGAACTGGGGTCGCCCGACGCCGGTCATCATCCGGGTGGTGCACATCGCGCCGGGGCCGACACCGACCTTGACGATGTTCGCGCCCGCCGCGACCAGATCGCGGGTTCCGGCCGCGGACACCACGTTGCCCGCGACGAGTGGCACCCCGAGATCGAGTCCCGCGACTGCGGACAGCGCGTCGAGCATCCGCTTCTGATGTCCGTGCGCGGTGTCCATCACCAGCACGTCGGCACCCGCATCGACCAGCGCCTTCGCCTTCGCCGACACGTCGCCGTTGATGCCGACGGCGGCCGCGATCCGCAGGCGCCCGCTCTCGTCGAGGGCGGGTGCGTAGATGCCCGCGCGAATCGTGCCGGTCCGGGTCAGGACTCCTTCGAGACGTCCCGCATCGTCGACCATCACCGCGAACGTCTCGTGCCGGGACGCGAGCAGGTCGAACACCTCCCGCGCCGACGCGCTCACCCGGGCGACCGGGAAGTCGGTCGCCGCGATCGCGGCGAGGCGGGTGAACCGGTCCACATCCGCGCAGGCCGATTCGGTGACCACGCCGATCGGGCGCCGGTCGCCGTCGATCACCACGACAGCACCGTGCGCGCGTTTGGGCAGCAACGCCAGCGCATCCGACACCGATGCGTCGGGGCCCAACGTCACGGGGGTGTCGGCGACGAGGTGCCTGCTCTTGACGAAGGTGACGGTATCCGCGACCGCCTCCGGCGGCACGTCCTGGGGGATGACGACGATGCCGCCGCGGCGGGCGACCGTCTCGGCCATCCGCCTACCCGCGACGGCCGTCATGTTCGCCACCACGATCGGGATCGTCGTCCCGGAACCGTCGCGGGTCGCGAGGTCGACGTCGAACCGGGACGCGACGTCCGTGCGATTCGGGACGAGGAACACGTCGTCGTAGGTCAGGTCGTAGGGCGGGGTCTGCCCGTCGAGGAAGCGCACGAAATCGACGCTACCTCTCACCGCGGGTGGTGTCGCGTCGGTCAGGACGGGGTCGCCGTGGCGTCGGCGCGGCCGGCCGGTTCGATGCTCTTGCGCCTCACCAGCAGGATGATCACCAGAATCGGGTAGGCCAGCAACGGCGCGAAGGTGCCCACGTAGGCCTGCTGGTCCAGCAGGATGACGGTGCCGGTGAGCAGCGAGAAGTCGAAGAGGCCGTGCATCACGGAGTTGACCGCGTTGCTGCCCGACACGCGGCGCGTGAGATAGAAGAAGTATCCCGCGATGCTGACGATGGCAGCCTGGGCGATCGCGCCGGATCCGCCGCCGGTGAAGGCGTTCGACAGGTGCACCACGCCGAAGATGAGGCTGGACCACAGGGCGACCTGGCCTTCGCGGAGGCCGTGCTGGCGAAGCACCGTGACGCCGATGCCGCGGAACATGCCTTCCTCGCCCCAGCCGACGAACTGGGTGGCGATGAGGAGGCAGACGATGAACAGCCAGCCCTTCTCCGACAACGCGCTGTAGTTGATGCCGAGGAGGATCGCGCCGAGGAGGATGGCGGGCACGACCCACACCCACCGGTTGACCGGGCGGTCGTCCTTCATCACCGGCCGCCACCACCCGAGCGCGGCGATGACGCCGTAGGTGAAGACGACGGAGAGCCCGAGGGGGATCAGCATGGTGAAGACCACCCCTCGGGTGGTCAGCGTGTCGTCTTCGTCGGCCCAGCCGGCGATCAGTGTCCCGCTGATCTTGATGATCGCGAGGTAGGCGACCACGATCAGGGCGAAAGTCAGGTAGGTGAGGCGGCGGCCGGTCACTGCCGGCGTCGGGACCTCGTGTTTCGCAGTAGTCACTGCGCCAGACTAAACGCCTGGCCGCCCGTTACGGCGACACCGCCGCGCCGGATGTGCCCGAGTCCCCGAGGGCCGCGGCAGGTGTCGACTGCGCCTGGGACCGCGACAGCGCGATCGTCGCCCAGATCATCACGGCGACCGACGCGGCGACGACGACGAGGCCGGCGCCCTGCACCCGGAGTCGCTCGTCGAGCACCGTGAACCCGAGGTAGGACGCGACGAGCGGTTCGCCGATCGTGATGGCGGGCAGCGACGCGGCCAGCGACCCCGCCTGGAACGCACGCTGCTGCAGGTAGAACCCGGCCACCCCGGCCGCGACGAGCGCCCACGGCTCCCACCCGGTCACCACCGCGACGGGGCCGTGCTCCAGATCGTCGATCACCGGTTTCGTCAACGCCACCGCGACCCCGTACAGGCCACCGCACGCCGCCCCGAGCAGCAACGCCCGCGCACCCGCGGGAACTCGGGTCCCGGCGACGACCACCGCCACCACGCACGCCCCGACCACCAGGGCCAACGGCAACGCCCAGTGCCGCAACGTCGCCGTGGCGGCGCCCTCGGTCGGGTTGCCGACCGTCAGGAACACCACCAGCGAGGACGCCAACGCGATCGCCGTCAGCCAGGTCTTCGCGGACATCCGGGTACCCGCGAACCTCGCCGACAGCGGCAACGCGAACAGCAGGGTGCTCACGATCAGCGGCTGCACCACCAGCACCGACCCCAGACCGAGTGCGGTCGCCTGGAACACGTAGCCGCCGACGTCGCCGCCGACCCCGACCCACCAGCGCGGCGACCGGATCAGCTCGCCGATCAGTGCATCACCCTCGTCGACACCGGCCGCCGCGGACTGCTGCGCGACCGATCCGATCGCGAACAGCAGTGCGCCCACGAGTGCACACAGGACGGCCAGCAGCGGCAGGTCGGTCATGGAGTTCAGCGTCCCCTACTCCGCGGCGGCTGTCGCCGCGATCGGCCCGCCTGTTCGCGGCGCGACCCACCGCTGCGTCCTTCGGTCGGCCGGGCCGGCTCGGCGGCGGGGGCGGCCTCCTCGGGTACCGGGACACCCGACGGCCGTGCGGCGCCGGTGAGCGAGACGAGGAGGCGGTCTCCGGGGGCGACGTGCACTCCCTTCGATCCGACACCCGCCTTCGCCGTCATCGCCTCGACCTCGGCGCGCTGGTCCTCCGTCGCCAGGGTCACCACGGTCCCCGCCGCACCGGCGCGCGCGGTGCGACCGGCCCGGTGCAGATAGTCCTTGGGATCCGCGGGCGGATCGACGTGCACCACGAGCGAGACGTCGTCGACGTGGATGCCGCGGGCGGCGACGTCGGTGGCGACCAGGACCGGAACCGCGCCGGACGTGAACGCCGACAACGCGTGCCGGCGGAACGCCTGTGACTTCCCTCCGTGCAGCGTCCCCGCCCGCACCCCCACCTGCGCGAGTCGGGCGACGAGGCGGTCGACGCCGTGCTGGGTACGAACGAACAGCAAAGTCCGGCCGGTCCGCGACGCGATCTGCGCGACCACCGCGTCCTTGTCGGCACGGTCGACGAACAGGACGTGATGATCGGTCGGGTCCACCGGTGCCGCCGCGGCCGCCGTCGCATGCGTCACGGGGTCGGTGAGGTAGCGGTCGACGAGCGCTCGGACGTCCTCGTCGAGGGTTGCCGAGAACAGCAGGCGCTGACCGGAATTCGGGGTGCGGTCGAGGATCGCGGTCACCTGCGGCAGGAACCCGATCTCCGCCATGTGATCGGCCTCGTCGACGGCGGTGACGGCCACGTCGTCGAGCGCGACGGCGCCCTGGTTCAGCAGGTCGATCAGCCGGCCCGGAGTCGCAACGAGTAGATCGACCCCGCGTGCGAGGCGCTCGGCCTGCCCCTTCGTCGGGACACCGCCCGTCGCCGACGCGATCCGCATCCCCACCGCGAGGGCAGATTCGTCGAGTGCCCGCTCGATCTGCGTGGCGAGCTCACGCGTCGGTGCCAGGACGAGTCCGCGCGGCCGCTTCGGCGCGCTGAAGCCACCCTTGAGCCGCACCAGCATCGGCAACCCGAACGCGAGGGTCTTCCCGGACCCGGTCGGACCGCGCCCGAGCACGTCGGCGCCGCCGAGGATGTCGGGGATCACCAGTGACTGGATCGGGAACGGTTCGACGATGTGCTCCCGGCGCAGGGACTGCACCAGCGTCGTGGGCAGGCCGAGGTCGGCGAAGGTGGACATGCGGGTGGACTCCTCGCGATCGGTGCAGGTAGAGGCTACCGCGGGTCGGGTCGCGTCACTGACGCCCAACCGTGTCGGTGGGGTCGTGCATCATCCATTCGAACATTGTTTCGAATGTCATCGCGGAGGGGGAGACGGATGTGCGAGATGTGTGACGGCAAGTCGGCGGCGCAGATGGAGCGGGACCTGCGCCGCAGCATTCGGAAGCACGGCTGGGCCCTCCAGTACGTGGAGTCCGGCATCGACGAATACGACGTGTATCCCGCGTACTGCTACTCGGTGGGGCACACCGCGAAGGGACTACCCGAACTGGTGGTCACCGGGCGGGTCGCCGACCAGTCCGCGCAGGTGCTCAACGACCTCGGATCGTGGCAGGCGAGCGGACTCGACCTGCGGCCCGGCGACCGGCACACGGCGGGCGGGCTCGACGTGTACCTCGTCGAGGTGCGCGAATGCGAGTCGTGGCTGCTCGGCGCCGTCGCGCTGTTCGGACGCATCCACGCACTGCAGGCGGTGTGGGCCGACTGTCGGGGGCTGTTGCCGTGGGAAGGGGCGGAGGACTCGACCATCGTCCAGCCGCTACTCGGACCGCCGCGCAACGGGACCGGGGCTCCGTGACACGCCCGATCGTCGATCGGCACTCACGTCTCGACGAGCGGGCCGCACCGAATGCCGAAGCGCCCCCGGATCGTGTCCAGCGTCCGGCGGTGGTGGTTGCGGTCGCGGTGGCTGGTGGCCGCGAACCGCGCCTGCCCGGCCAGTCGGCGGGGTGCCGGATACCAACGGTCGAAGTCGAGTCCGCAGTCGCGGAAGACACGGCTGGGCAGGGCATCCGCCAACAGTCCGAGGTTGTACATCGCCAATGCCATCACCGCGTAGCTGAACGCGGGTTTGCCGCCTCCGTCGAGCAGGCCCTTCCAGTCGAGTTCGTAGAGGGGAACCGTCGTGGCCTTCCCCGACATCAACAGGTGCGTCAGGTAGTAGCCCATGAAGCCGGGCAGGTGCATGATCGCGGACCGGGGCTGGATCGACACCACACGCCCACCCGGGGACACGTACGGCTCGTAGGGGGCGTCGATCCTGACGTAGCCGGTGCAGTTCACGATCCAGCTGCCCGGTTCGATCGCTTTTCGTGCCCCGCTTCGGAGCACCACGTCGGTGGCACCGTCCCGATCGACCGCGTCGACGAAGTGGTCCATGTACACGGCGCCCAGGCCGGACGTGATCGTGTCGCTCTCCGCTTCCGACAGCACTCCCAGTACGAAGTTGCTGGCCTCGCTGGTGACGTCGATACCGTGGGTGGCGCGATACCACGCCGCCACTTCCGCCTCGTTCGTCCCGTCGAATCGGCGGGCGGCGTCGGCCGCCACCGCATCCGGAAGGGGCCCGCGCCACCACCGGCGGGGACCGACCGGGAACGCCCAGTCGCGACGAACGAAGTAGGTGCCCGATCCCGCCACGAGGTTCACCTCCCGCCCGGGGTACTCGGTGACGAGGGTGTGGACCGTGTCCATACCCGTCTTCCCACCGCCGATCACCCAGACCGGGTCGGCGGACGCACGCATGTCGCCCTGCCGCACATCGCAGCCGTCGGGCGAAACCGACCGGACACGTGAACTCGACACGGCCAGTGGGGCATTCCGTCCGACGTCGAGCCCGAAAGCCTTGATCAGATGCGTCGCCCGGATCGTCAGGCGCCGGCCGTCACCGGACGAGCAGACGACGTCGACCCCGTCCACGGACTCGTCGGCGGACTCGAACGACCACCCGAACCGCTCGTCGATCCGCACCCGGCCCCGCAACACGTCGAGGCAGTGCTCGAAATGGTCGAGAACCTCCCCTTTGGTCGCGAGGTGGGCACGGTCCCGGTCCAGCTGCCACGGGATGTTCCCGACGGTGAACAGGCCGTGGGGCTGGTGCAGGCGGACGTATGGGTAGGTGTCGACCCACATGCCGCCGACCCGTTCCCTGCGCTCGACCAGGACGACCCGTTGATCTCGAGACAGGTAGCGGCTCGCCGCGAACAGGGCATTCAGTCCCGCGATTCCCGCCCCGACGATGCAGACGTCGCAGATTTCCGGTACCGCACTCTGGGATCGTTCGCTCGGATCCACCACAGCCCCCGGCTAGACGACGCCTACCAGTCTCCCACCGGCGCGGGCCCGGCACCAGCGGCCGCGCATCCCGGTGGCGGCTCCTGGGAACCGCCACCGGGACGCGGCGAACTCAGGCCTCGACCTCGCTGCGGTCCCCGCTCCAGAGGGTGTGGAACTTGCCCGGACGATCCGTGCGCTCGTAGGTGTGCGCGCCGAAGAAGTCGCGCTGCCCCTGCGTCAGCGCCGCCGGGAGACGCTCCGCGCGCAGGCCGTCGTAGTACGACAGCGACGAGGAGAACGCCGGGACCGGGATGCCCAGCGTCGTCGCGGTCACGACGACGCGACGCCACGAATCGATCGCGTTCTCGATCGCGTCCTTGAAGTACGGCTCGACGATCAGCGACGTCAGATCGGGGTTCGTGTCGTACGCCTCCTTGATCCGGTTCAGGAACCGGGCCCGGATGATGCAGCCGCCACGCCAGATCGTCGCCATGTCGCCAGGGGTGAGATCCCAGTTGTACTCGACGCTGCCCGCGCGGATCTGGTCGAAGCCCTGTGCGTACGCGACGATCTTCGACGCGTACAGCGCCCGGCGGATGTCCTCGGTGAACTGCTCCGCATCCGTGGGCTTGCCGCCCAGCGAACCGGACGCGAGACCCTTCGCGGCGGCGCGCTGTTCCCGCGACCCCGACAGTGCGCGCGCGAACACGGCCTCGGCGATACCCGTCACCGGGACACCGAGGTCGAGCGCGGACTTCACCGTCCAGCGGCCCGTGCCCTTCTGCTCCGCCGCATCCACGATGACGTCGACGAGCGGCTTGCCGGTCTTCGCATCCACCTGCGAGAGCACCTCGGCGGTGATCTCGATCAGGTACGACTCCAGCTCGCCGGTGTTCCACTCCGCGAACACCTTCGCGACCTGTCCGGCGTCGTAGCCGAGCGCGTCCCGGAACAGGTGGTACGCCTCGCCGATCAACTGCATGTCGGCGTACTCGATGCCGTTGTGCACCATCTTCACGAAGTGACCGGCACCGTCCGGCCCGATGTGCGTGCAGCACGGCGTTCCGTCGACGACCGCCGCAACCGACTCGAGCAGGGGACCGAGCGACTCGTACGACTCCTTCGGTCCGCCCGGCATGATCGAGGGACCGTTCAACGCACCCTCCTCGCCACCGGAGATGCCGGCGCCGACGAAGTGCAGGCCACGCTCACGCAGCGACGCTTCGCGGCGAATCGTGTCCGTGTACAAGGCATTTCCGCCGTCGATGATGATGTCGCCCGGCTCCATCGCTGCCGCGAGCTCCTCGATCACCGCGTCGGTGGCCTCACCGGCCTTCACCATGATCAGGACGCGGCGCGGGCGCTGCAGCGCCGCGACGAACTCGTCGACGGTCTCGGTCCGAACGAAGTCGCCCTCGTCGCCGTGCTCGGCGATCAAGGCATCGGTCTTGGCGACACTGCGGTTGTGCAGCGCGACCGTGTGTCCGTGGCGGGCGAAGTTGCGGGCAATGTTCGAGCCCATCACGGCAAGTCCGGTGACGCCGATCTGGGCACGCGCGGTCGAGGAGGTGTTGTCGGTCATGCAGACAAGCATTCCCTGCCCGCGAAACGAGCGACACTCCAGGGTCTCGCACCGTGGGATGACACGGGGAGGGTGCTCGGCACGAAACGGCCGACGCCGCGACCCGGTTGGGTCGCGGCGTCGGCCGGTGCAGTGGAAGGCGGATCAGCGGTCGCGGACCGGACCGTCGAACCCGTCGTACGAGCGACGCTCCGTCCGGCTGCGGAAACCGCCGGACGTGCCCGTGCGCTCAGTGCGCTGCGGGCGGTCGCCGCTGCGCTGGAAGCCACCATCGCGCTGGGGGCGGTCGCTGCGGTACCCGTCGCGCTGCGGGCGGTCACCGTACGAACGGTCACCGCGAGGCCGGTCCCCGTAGGAGCGGTCCCCGCCCCGCTGGTTGCCGCCGTCACGGTTGCCGCGGTAGCCACCCTCGCTGCGCTGCGGCCGATCGCCGTAGCTGCGGTCGTTGTTGCCGCGGTAGCCGCCTTCGCTGCGCTGCGGGCGGTCGCCGCTGCGCTGGTAGCCGCCCTCGCTGCGCTGGGGACGGTCACCGTAGCTGCGGTCGTTGCCCCGCTGGTAGCCACCTTCGCTGCGCTGCGGGCGGTCACCGTAGGAGCGGTCGCCGCCGCGCTGGTTGCCGCCGTCACGGTTGCCGCGGTAGCCACCCTCGCTGCGCTGCGGCCGATCGCCGTAGCTGCGGTCGTTGTTGCCGCGGTAGCCGCCCTCGCTGCGCTGGGGACGGTCACCGTAGGAGCGGTCGTTCCTCTGGTAGCCACCTTCGCTGCGCTGGGGGCGGTCGCCGCTGCGCTGGTAGCCGCCGTCGCGCTGGGGGCGGTCGCCGTAGCTGCGGTCGTTGTTGCCGCGGTAGCCGCCCTCGCTGCGCTGGGGACGGTCACCGTAGGAGCGGTCGCCGCCGCGCTGGTTCCCGCTGTCGCGGTTGCCGCGGTAGCCACCCTCGCTGCGCTGCGGGCGGTCACCGTAGGAGCGGTCGCCGCTGCGCTGGGGACGGTCACCATAGGAGCGGTCGTTTCGCTGGTAGCCACCCTCGCGGCGCGGCCGATCACCGAAGCCGCGGTCGGAGCGCTCACGACGCTCGCGCACCGGCTCGCCGCTCGGCTTCTGCGCGCCGGTGATGGCGGTCAGTTCCTCGGATCCGGGGCGGACGTTCACCTGAACGGCGTCGACGCCGGCGGAGTCGGTCAGGCGCTGCACCATCCGACGCTGGTTCGGGAGCACGATCGACACGACCGTGCCCTTCTCACCTGCACGGGCGGTGCGGCCTGCGCGGTGCAGGTAGTCCTTGTGGTCGGCGGGCGGGTCGACGTGCACGACGAGATCGATCCCGTCGACGTGGATGCCGCGGGCCGCGACATCGGTCGCGACGAGGATCGGCGTCCGGCCGGTCTTGAACCGCTCGAGGACGCGGGTCCGCTGGTTCTGTGCCTTGCCGCCGTGCAGTGCCTCCGCGACGACGCCGACCTCGCGGAGCCGTTCGGTGATGCCCTCGGCACCGAGCTTGGTGCGGGCGAACATGATGGTGCGGCCCCCGTTGCGGGCGCCGATCTCGGCGAGGACGGCGTCCTTCTGTCCGCGGTCGACGTTGAGCACGTAGTGCTCCATCGTGGTGACGCTCGCGCGGCCGTCTGCGGTGGCGTGCTCGACGTGGTCGGGCAGGAACCGGCGGACCAGCGACTGCACCTCGCGGTCGAGGGTCGCGGAGAACAGCAGACGCTGACCATCGGGGCGGGTCTGCTCGATGATGGACCGCACCTCGGGGAGGAAGCCCATGTCGGCCATCTGGTCGGCCTCGTCCAGGGCGATCATCTCGACCTCGTCGAGGATGCAGGTCTCCTGACGCAGGTGGTCGCCGAGGCGGCCCGGGGTGGCGACGAGGATGTCGACGCCGCGCGCGAGCTGGTCGACCTGCTTGGTGAACACCATTCCGCCGACGGCGGAGCGCACCTTCAGGCCGACGGTCGACGCGTACGGGTGCAGCGAGTCCACGACCTGGACGGCGAGCTCACGGGTCGGGACCAGGACCAGGGCGCGCGGGCGCTTCGCTGCGGGGCGGTCGTCGCGGCCGGCGAGACGAGCCAGCATCGGCAGGCCGAACGCGAGGGTCTTGCCGGAACCGGTCTGGGCGCGCCCGAGGACGTTGCGGCCCGCGATCGCGTCCGGAATCGCCATCGCCTGGATCGGAGACGGGACGGTGATGCCGTCGCGCGCCAGGGCGGCGACCACGGGGGCCGGGAGGCCGATCTCGGCGAAGGTCGGCTGATCGGTCACGGTCACGGTCACGGTTGCGGACTCGGCGGACTGATCCGTCGGTGCGGCAGTCGCTTCAGCCTGATCTTGGGCAGCATTGTCTTGGGCAGCGTTGGTCACGCGGTATACCTCTCCGGGCGTCGGGCGCGTCGCGGAGAGCGGGGCTGTGAACAGTCGCGCAGAAAGAGACGAGCCGGGCACATTCACCCTGGTCTGGCCAGGGGCGTGCCGAAAATGTGAGTAACAATTGAGTCGGGCCGCGATTACGGCCGTTGTCGAGTGTACGGGACGGCGAACGCACTCTCATCCCGAGCGACTGTGACCCTCGCATCACCCCCGGGGGGGCGCCGCGCTATCCGCGGAACAGGCGCTCGAGTTCGACGAGCCACGGCACCGCAACGGCGATCGTCGGCACCACGAGGATCGCCACGGACGCGAGGTACGCGCCGAGGGCGATCGGGATGCTGGTGCCGGGGCGGGTCAGCCGCTGGATGCGGGTCAGCGTGTGCGGGCCGCCCGCGGCGAGTGCTCCGTCCGGTGCACTGGACCCGGCGCACGCGACGAGCGCCCGCGCGAGCGGCGTCGGTCCCGTGACCCGCACCGCGGAGTCGTCGGCGAGCAGTTCGACCAGCAGTTGCACGGACCCGAGCGCCGAATTGCTGCGCACCACCTTCGGGAACGCCTCGTTGACCGCCGTGAACGCCTCGATCACGAGGTCGTGCCGGGAACGCAGGTGTGAGCGTTCGTGCATGAGGATCGCGGTGATCTCGTCACGGTTGAGGTTGTCGAGGGTGCCGGCGCTGACGACCACCCGATGCCGGAGTCCCGGCAGGCAGTACGCGATCGGTTCGGCGGCGTCGAGGACACGAAGGTTCGACTGGCGGCTGCGATGCGGCTCGCCCTGGTCGAGGAGGTCGACGAGCATCCGGTGGCGGGCCCGCCGACGCCGGGTACGCACCGCGACCGAGGCGATGGAGAAGATCAGCTTCGCCCCGATGAGGAGGGTGATCGCGAACACCACCACGTATGCGATCCACAGGGGCAACCCGAGGGCGTCGATCTCTTCGAGGGGCGCCGTGGTGGGCCGGCCGTCGGGACCGGGCACGAGCAGCTCGGTGGCGATCGCGAGACCGGAGCTGAACGCCGACAGGACCGCTGCGATCGCGACGGCCTGCCACAGCACGAGTGCCGCGCCGGGCGCGCGATGAGGCCAGGTGGCCCGTGCGAGCAGCGCGGGGACCGGGCCGGTGAGGAGCAGGGCCAGTACAGCGAAGGCCAGCGCGGTGGAGGGGTTCATGGCCTACCCATCATGCACGACGGGCGGGCGTCAGCTTGCGCGATCGGTACCGGTGTCCACGCTGCGCAGGTGCCGCGACGACGCGTCGGACGCCTCCAGTGCGGCGAGGGCCTCCCGGAGCGCGGCGGCCTCGTCGGCGCCGACCCTGCCGACGAAGTGCACGAGCGCTGCGACCCTGCCGTCCGAGGCATGGGCCTGGTCCAGCGCGTCGACCATGAGCGACGCAACGAGCTCGTCGCGGCCCTGGACCGGGAGGTACCGGTGCGCGCGGTCGTCCCGCTGCTGAATCACCAGGTTCTTCTTCGCCAGCCGCTGCAAGACGGTCATGACAGTGGTGTACGCAAGCTCACGCCGTTCCGCCAAGGCCTCGTGCACCTGACGAACGGTCTGGGGTTCGGAACTGGACCACAGGTGATCCATCACTGCGCGTTCGAGCTCGCCAAGTCCTGCCATGGCCCCATGGTACTTACTGTCCGACAGTTGTGCGTACTACCCGCAGTAGTAACGCAGTCGGTGTATCAGTGAATGGACACAGTCGGTGCGACCGCACGGGCAGAGGGGGCCACGGAGTGGACTGGTTGTACGACCGACCGCTGCTCTCCGGGACGGTGCCGTGGGCGGCGACGGTGCTCGCCGTCGCGGGCGCGGTGTGGCTGCTGCTCGCACCGACCACCGACTCCCGTCGCCACCGCCTGCGGGTCGTTCCTGCGTGCGCCGTGGCCGCGGGGGCGCTCACCGTGGCCGGATGGCTCGTCGTCGAGAAATGGTGGCGTCCGTTCCCCGACCCCGTCGCACTCGGGGTGTATGCCTGGATCGGCTGCGGCCTGTTCGCGATCCTCCTCGCCGCCGCGCGCATCGCCACCGATCGGCACCTGCTGCGCGGCATCGTCTCCGTGGTGGCCGCGTTCGCCGTCGTCGTCGGCGCCGCCGTCCAGGTCAACCTCGTGTTCGACGCCTACCCGACGGTCCGCGACGTCCTCGGTTTGCCCGCCGCGAACGCGCTCGCCTTCGCCGAGGTCCCGGGGCCGGTCGCCGACCCGATCAGCGGCACTCCACTCGACGCGGACTGGCATCCGCCCGCCGACCTGCCCGACCACGGCAGCGTGGTGACCGTCCCCATCCCGGGCACCGCATCCGGATTCGCCGCTCGCGACGCCCAGATCTACCTACCCCCCGCCTACTTCGCCGACCCGCGACCCCTGCTCCCGGTCCTGGTGCTGCTCGCCGGGCAACCGGGAAGCCCCGGCGACTGGTTCGCCGGTGGCCGCCTCGCGGAGACGATGGACGCGTTCGCCGCGCAGCACGGTGGGCTCGCGCCGGTGGTCGTCGTCGCCGACGGCACCGGGTCGACCCTCTCCAACCCGCTGTGCCTCGACTCCCGCCTCGGCAACGTCGACACCTACCTGGCCACCGACGTACCCGCGTGGGTGAAGGCGAACCTGCAGGTCGACACCGACCCGCCAGCCTGGGCGGTCGGAGGCCTGTCGTACGGCGGAACGTGCTCGCTCCAACTCGCCACCAACCATCCCGACGTCTACCCGACGTTCCTCGACCTGTCCGGGCAGCTCGAGCCGACCCTCGGTGATCGCGACCGAACGGTCGACGCGGCGTTCGGGGGTGACGACGCGGCGTTCACCGAGGTCAACCCGATGGATCTGTTGGCATCCCGACGGTTCCCGGGCACGGCGGGGGTCTTCGTCGTCGGCGCCGACGACCACGAGTACGCGCCGGGTGTGCACACCCTGTACGCGGCGGCACAACAGGCGGGGATGGACGTGCGCCTCGTGGAACTGCCCGGCGGCCACAGCTTCGCGGTGTGGTCGGCGGGCCTCGCAGGACAGGTGGACTGGTTGTCCAGGAGAGTGGGGTTGATCTCGTGACGTCACCGATCACCGCGGTGCGCCGGCAGTCGCGGCGCATCGCCGAACTCGTCCGCTTCGGAGTGTCCGGCGCGCCCGCGAGCATCACCCTGCTCGTGGTGATCTGGGTGCTCGGCGCCGCCACGTCCAGCCTGACCGGACCGAGCGGCTACGTGCAGCGCCACTTCGCGGCGTCCGTTCCCGCGCTCGAACACGGCCGGGTGTGGACCCTGCTCACCTCCGGACTCTGGGCGCCGAGCCTCGTCGGCTACCTCGTCGCGACGCTGCTCGTCCTCGTGGTCGCCGCACCGGTCGAACACCGCATCGGCAGCGGACGATTCCTGGTCGCCGCGGCGTCCACCCAGGTCCTCGGAACGCTGCTGGCCCTCGCGGTGGCGGCCCTCGTGCGGACGGTCGACGAGACCTGGGGTTTCCGGCTGCACATCGGAACCGCGGTCGGTCCGACCACCTGGATCATCGGAGCCGCGATGGTGGCCGCCGCGGGCATGACCACGCTGTGGCGTCGGCGGGTCCGCGTCGGCGGGCTCGCGCTACTAGTCACCATGTCACTGTTCAGCGGGCACCTCATCGACCTGGTCCGGCTCGGTGCCGCCATCGTCGGACTCGTGATCGGACCGTGGATCGTGGCGCGCAGCGCGCGCGGCGCCCACCTGGCCGGGACGCGGCGCGAAGGTCGCGTCCTCGTCGCCCTGGTCGTCGCGGCAGGCGCGCTCGGACCGGTGCTGGCGGCCCTGTCGCCCAACGCGGTCGGACCGCTCGCCGTGCTGCGCGAACTGTTCCGCGGTGTGCCGTGGACACCCAGCGAGGTTCGCGAGCTGTGCGAGGCCGACGCGTCCAGCGAGGACTGCAGGCGCGGACTGCTCGAACTGCGGCTCGGCGGCGTCGGCCCGACCATCCTGAGCCTGATGCCGTCGGTGTTCCTGCTCGTGCTCGCCGACGGGTTGCGCCGCGGACGCCGATTCGCGTGGATCGCCGCCGTCGTCGCGCAGATCGTGCTCCTCGGCCTGTCGGTGATCGACTTCGGGATCCGCTACGTCGGGTTCGCGGACGAGCAGACCCTGTACTACGGGTTGGACTCCCCGACGGTGTACCGGACCGCGATCCCGTTCGTCGTGCCGATCGCGATCCTGCTGGTGCTGGTCGCGACCCGCGGCTGGTTCACCGTGTCGGCACCGCGAGGCGTCCAACGCACGCTCTGGCTCCGACTCGCCGCGGTCGGGGTGGCCGTCGGCGTCGCCTACGTCGCGCTCGGGATGCTCGCCCGCTCCGGCTTCGACCGGGAACCGTCCGTGGCGTCGCTGGGGGCCGACTACCCCGAGCGCCTGATCCCGCCCGTGTACCTGCAGTGGCTCGACCCGCGTTTCCTCCCCGACAGCGCTCCCACCACCCTGCTGTACGAATGGACGGGGGTGCTGGTCTGGGTGGTCCTGTGCGCGGTGGTGGCGGGAACCTTCCTCGCCCCCTCCTACGGGGACCGCACCGACGACACCGAACGCGCCCGGACGCTCCTGACCAGCGGGTCGGGCGCTCCGCTGTCGTGGATGACCACGTGGCGCGGCAACCAGTACTGGTTCGCCCCCGACGGCAGCGGCTACGTCGCGTACCGGGTGATCTCGGGAATCGCGCTCACCACGGGCGACCCGGTCGGCCCACCGGAATCGTTGCGCGCGAACGCGACCGCCTTCGCCGACTTCGCCACCGCCAACGGCTGGACACCGTGCTTCTACTCCGTCACCGGCGCGCTGAAGCGTGCCACGGACGCGCTCGGCTGGTCGGCCATCCAGGTCGCGGAGGAGACCGTCCTGCACCTCGACCGCCTCGAGTTCAAGGGTAAGAAGTTCCAGGACGTCCGCACCGCACTCAACCGCGCAGCGAAGTCCGGCGTCACCGCCGAGTGGATACGGTTCCCCGACGCGCCCCTGTCGTTGACCGACCAGATCACCGCGATCTCCGAGGAGTGGGTCGCCGACAAGGGGATGCCCGAGATGGGATTCACCCTCGGTGGCCTCGACGAGATCGACGATCCGCAGGTGCGCTGCCTGATCGCCGTCGACGAGTCGCGCACCGTCCACGGCGTCACGTCCTGGATGCCCGTGTACCGCGACGGCCGGGTCGTCGGCTGGACGCTCGACTTCATGCGCAGGAGAGCCGAAGGGTTCCGGCCCGCAATGGAATTCCTCATCGCCTCCGCCGCACTGTCCCTGAAGGAGGAGGGCGCGGAGTTCGTCAGCCTGTCGGGCGCACCCCTCGCCACTGTGCAGGCGGGGCAGGAGGCGCCGCCCGCCGACGACGAGCAGGCCCGGGAGCAGGTGACGCTCGCGTCGGTCCTCGACCGACTCCTCGACGTCCTCGGTCGCACCCTCGAACCGGTGTACGGATTCCGGTCGCTACTGGCGTTCAAGGCGAAGTTCCAGCCCGACTACGTGCCGATGTACATGACGTTCGCCGATCCGGCGGCACTGCCGAGCATCGGCAACGCCGTCGGCCGCGCCTACCTGCCGGAGGTGTCGGTGGGGCAGGGGATGCGCTTGGTGCGCACCATGATCCGCAGCCGCTGACGTCAGTGCCCCGGTGTGGCCTCCGCGGGCCCGCCGATCGTCCCGTACACGTGCCGGGTACCGACCGGAACGATGAGCGGTCGGTCCGAGACCGGATCGTCGATGACCCGGGCCTCCAACCCGAACACCTCCAGCAGCAGCTCGGGTGTGATCACCTCGGTCGGCGTCCCCTCCGCGACGATCGAGCCCTGCGCCATCACCACGAGGTGATCGCTGTAGCGGATCGCGAGGTTCAGGTCGTGCAGCACCATCACCACCGTGCGCCCGAACTCCGAGTGCAGGCGGTCGACCAGGTCGAGCACCTCGATCGAGTGCGCCAGATCCAGGTACGTCGTCGGCTCATCGAGGAGCAGGATGTCGGTGCCCTGCGCGAGTGCCATCGAGATCCATGCGCGCTGGCGCTGACCGCCCGAGAGTTGGTCGACGGGCCGATCCGCGAGATCCGACACTCCGGTCAACGCGAGCGCCTTCGCCACCTCGCCCTCGTCGTCCGACGACCACTGCCGCAGCCACGACTGGTGCGGGTGCCTGCCCCGCGACACCAGATCCGCGACCGTCAGACCTTCCGGCGCGACGGGGGCCTGCGGCAGCATCCCGAGCGTCCGCGCGACGTCCTTCGTCCGCATCGACGAGATCGCCTTGCCGTCGAGGACGACCTCGCCGCTCCGCGGCTTGAGGAGACGCCCCATGGACCGCAGCAGCGTCGACTTACCGCACCCGTTGGGGCCGATGATGGTCGTGACGACTCCGGTCGGGATCTCGAGGTCGAGTCCGTCGAGAATGATCCGGTCCCCGTACCCCACGACCAGGTTGTACGCGGCGAGCCGGTGACTCGAATGCGCGGCGGCCGCGACGTGATCGATGGCCGGCTGCGCGTCGGGAGACTGCGCCCCGCTGTCGGGCCCCGACCCTTCCCGGCTGTCGGGCCCCGACTCTTCCCGGGGGTCGGACGCCGACTGTGCCCTGGCGCCGGTGCTCTGGCCGCTCATGCGGTCACCTTCCGATTGTTGCGAATGAGCAGGTAGATCAGGAACGGGCCACCGAGCGCCGAGGTGACGATGCCGACGGGCAGTTCGACGGGCAGCACGGTGCGGCCGATGATGTCGGCACCGAGGACCAGCACGGCCCCCATCAGGCCGGACGCGATCAGTGGCGGACCGGGCGTGCGCAGCAGGCGCATCGCCACCTGGGGGGCCGCGAGGGCGACGAACCCGATCGGGCCGACCGCTGCGGTCGCGATGGCAGCCAACGCCACCGCGGCGAGGAGCAGCGCGGCCTGCCCCGTTTGCAGCCGCACGCCCAGAGCGCGGGCGTTGTCGTCGCCGAGCCGCAGCACGCCCAGGGTGAACGAGGAGATCACCGCCGCGGTACCCACCACCGCGACCCCGATCGCGACGGGCCAGACCCGCTCCCAGTCACTGCCGTTGAGGGAGCCGTTCAACCACACCTGCGCCCGCGAGACGTCGTTGATGTCGGCCGAGATCAGCAGCCACTGGATCACCGCGACGAGCATCGCGTTGGCGCCGATGCCGATCAGCACGACCCGAAAGCCCTGCACGCCACCGCGCCACGCGAGCAGGTAGATGACCACCGCCGTGACGATGCCGCCGATCAGGGCGGCGATGGGGATTCCGAGGACGGCGAGGAGTCCGACGAAGCTCCCGCCACCTCCCACGACGATGAGCGTCACCGCGGCGGCACTCGCGCCTGCGGTGATGCCGAGGATGTCCGGGCTCGCGAGTGGATTGCGCAGGATCGACTGGGTGATCGCGCCGGAGATCCCGAGCGCGATGCCGGTCAGCAACGCCGCCAGACCTCGGGGCAGTCTCAGGTCCATCACGATGAACCGCTCGACCTTCTCGCCGCCGCCGAAGAGGACCTCGACGACGGTCGGAATCGGGATCGAGTACTCGCCACGTCCGATGTTGATGCACAGCAGCAGGAACGCGGCCACGAGCAGCCCGACGGTGATGGCGACCATGGCGGTGCGCCAGACCAGGGAAACCGATCCGACCCGGAACGCGGGCCGTGACGGAACGGTGGTCGGGATCGGACGGGCGTCGTCGTCGACGAGGCTCACAGGGACACCAGCTTCCTGCGCCGCACGAGCGCGATGAAGAACGGCGCGCCGAACATCGCGAGCACGATTCCGACCTGGAGTTCGCCCGGACGGACCACGACACGTCCGATCACGTCGGCGAGCAGAACCATGATGGCGCCGATCAGGCCCGAGTACGGGACCAGCCAGCGATAGTCGGGGCCGGTCACGAACCGCGCGACGTGCGGGACGACGAGACCGACGAACGCGATCGGCCCGCAGGCGGCAGTCGCGGCGCCCGTGAGCAGGGTGATGGCGGCGATGCCGATCACGCGGCTGCGCACGATGTTCGTGCCGAGGCCACGGGCGATGTCGTCGCCGAGGCTCAGGACGTTGAGGCTGGGGGTGCTGGCCAGCGCGATGATCACGCCGACGACGAGGAACGGCAGCACCTGCCAGAGCACGTCGAGTCCGCGACCGGCAACCGAGCCGACCACCCAGAATCGGTAGCCGTCGAGGCTGGTCTGGTCGAGCAGGATGACCGTCTGGGTCATGGCCTGCAGGAACATCGCGACCGCAGCGCCGCCGAGGGCGAGGCTGAGCGGGCTGGCCCCGCCACCGCCGATCGACGAGATGCCGAACACGACGACGCTCGCGGCGAGCGACCCGGCGAAGGCGAACCAGAGGTACTGGCTGGGGGTGTTGAAACCGAGCAGGTAGATCGAGAGCACCACGAACAGGGCCGCACCCGCGTTGAGGCCGAGGAGTCCGGCGTCGGCGAGCGGGTTCCGGGTGTGTCCCTGGATGAGAGCACCCGCGATGCCGAGTGCGACGCCGACCGCGACGGCGAGCGCGGTCCGCGGTATCCGGAGGGTTCGGACGACGAGGTCGGTGTCGGTGCCGGTGGCCCCGAACACGGCGTGGAAGATCTCTCCGAAGTCCATCGGCCGGGCGCCGACCGCGATGCTCGCGACGATGGTCGCCATCAGGATCAGCAGCAGCGCGGCTAGGCCGAGCAGTCGCCGCTTCCGAATCGCTGTGACGGAGGTGTCGGACGGGATCGGGATGAACCCCTCGTCGAGTGCGGTGGCGCGGCGGACGACATCGGTGCCGGTGCGGGGGAGCAGGGCCCGGCTGGTGCCGAGTGGCGCACCGGTCGCGGCGTCGCGTGAGATCAGGTCGAGCCAGGATTTGCCGAGGCTCGCGCCTGTTCGGCCGTCCCGGAAACCTCGATTCCAGACGAGTACGCCAGCTGCCGCGGCGAATGCTGCTGCGCCGAAGACGAGGCGGTCCATCTGTCCGCCGCCGTTGGCGTCGCGCAGGGAGTCGACGACGATCCAGCCCAGAATCAGGGGCAGTGCGACCGCAGCCCAGTCGACGAGCGCGGCCGCGCCGCGGCGGGTGCGCGACGCGGGTCCACGGGGAATCGCCCGGACCGCGTAGTCGACGTCGCCGGGTGTGGTGGTCACGGGCACGCTCCTGAGGGGGTGAATCGCACGGGGATTCAGGTTACGTAACCCTATCCAAACCTGACACCCCGGATCCGTACTCCCAATCTTCTTGTGGTTAGGCTAACCTACATTCGATCTTGCTCGACGACGAAGGAGTGAGCAGTGCCGACGACTCTGGTACTCGACCCGGCCGCACCGGCCGCCTCGATCCGCGACATCACCGTGACGCCCCTGCGCGCCACCGTCTTTGCCGCGCCCATCCGGACCGCGGCCGGTCTCGTCGAGTCCTGTACCCATCTGCGCGCACTGCATCCCGAGTATCCGCGGGTCTACGCCGTGGCCCAGATGTCCGAGCAGCCGAAGCGTCGGTGGTGGGCCGTCTCCCAGGGCATCCGTGGGGACCGCCTCGAGCGGATGCTGACACGCGCGCTCGAGGACATCCCGGACCACGAGGCCGCGGCGATCTCTGTTGCATCGGCGCTGATCCACGCCGTCATCGGACGCGTCGCCGCCCTTGTCGTCCTCGACGGGCGGGCCTGGGACACCGGCCTGGACAATCTGTCGATCCACATGGACAGCGACGGATGCATCGACTGGGCCGGCGTGTGGGATCCCGCCCTCCGGGTGCTGCCGGGCGACCGGTGGGAGGGATCTCCCGGTGTCGTCACGCTGCCCTGCGAGCGGGCGCTGGCGATGTGGACCGCGTGCCGCAGCCGCACCGCGCTGACCGCGATCTTCGACGCCTTGGATCGTCTGGTCCTGCTCGACCGCACGATGCTGTGGGCAATGGTGGGGGAGGCCGTGCTCGGTGCCGCCACGATGGTGCCGTTGCGGAGCACCCTCGCGCCGTCGATCGCGGATCGTCGGGGGCAGGCACTGCTCGACGCGTTCGAGAGGGCCGGCCTTCCGGTGCGCGCCCGCGCGGGTCGTCCGGCATTTCGGCGCGCCGTCCCGCAAGCACTTGCAAGTTAGGGAAGCCTTGCCTATAGTTCCCTGTGATGGCGACGAACTGAACTACTGGACCGCGCCGGAGTCCTGAGGGCTGCAGAGACTCCCGGTCCCTTCCACGGAGGGCCCCGCACCGATCACCGGTGCGGGGCCCTCTGACGTTGCGTGCTTGACTTTCGGATGGCTCTGCCTCGAACGGAGCACGCGTCCCCTGCGGGACACGACGATCTAGCGAAGGAGCACACGTGACCGAGCCCCAGCCCACGGTGGCGGACGCGACAACCCTCGAGAGCGCGCTGACCCAACTGTCCCTCGCCGAGGTTTCCCCCATCCTCAACCAGGGGTTCTGCGAGTCGATCGGGCTCGACTACCTCGAGCTGACCGGCGACCGCGTCGTCGCTCGCTGGGACGTCGGCGCACACCTCTACCAGCCGGCCGGGATCGTCAACGGCGGCGTCTACTGCACCGTCATCGAAACCGTCATCAGCACCGGCGGCACCGTCTGGATCGGCGACCGAGGCCACGTCGTCGGCGTCAACAACAACACCGACTTCCTCCGCGCCGTCCGCACCGGCACGCTCACCGTCACCGCGACACCCGTGCATCGCGGTCGCACCCAACAGCTGTGGCAGGCCGAAATCCGCGACGAGCAGGATCGGCTCGTCTCACGTGGACAGGTGCGTCTCGCCAACATCGAACACACCGAACAGCTCGCCAAGGGCTGATCCGCGCCGCCGCGGCGGCCACCGGCCCGGAACGATGCTCCCGTGGGCGTCAGCCCGCTTCGCGCTCCTCGCCGGTGGCGACGGCGGTCGGGTCGCCGATCAGCCCGGCCGCTCTCGCCCGCTCGTAGTCCTGCAGGTCCTCGATCGCCGTCCGCGCGAAGACCTGCTGCTCCGTCGACGCCATCTGCGCCCGACTCCGGCCGAGGAACGCCACCGTCCACGACAGGACCGTGGAGAACTTGCTGCGGAAGCCGACCAGGTACATCAGGTGGATGACCAGCCACATCAGCCACCCGATGAAGCCGGTGATCTCCAGCTTCCCCACCTTCGCGACCGCGCTGAACCGCGAGATCGTGGCCATGGAGCCCTTGTCGAAGTACTTGAACGGGGTGCGCTCCTCGGGCGGTGTTCCCGCGAGGGTGGCCTTCACCTGCTTCGCGGCGTGCTTGCCGCCCTGCATCGCGACCTGGGCCAGGCCCGGCAGGCTGTCGAGCGCCATCATGTCGCCGATGACGTAGACGTTCGGGTGACCCGGCAGTGACAGGTCGGGATTGACGTGGACGCGTCCGGCGCGGTCGATCTCCGCGCCGGACTGTTCGGCGAGCTGCTTGCCGAGGCCGCTCGCCTGCACGCCCGCGGACCACACCTTGCACTGGCAGTCGACGCGGCGCTCGGTGCCGTCCTTGTCCTTGACGGTGAGCCCGTCGACGTCGACGTCGGTCACCATCGCGTCCGGCTGGATCTCGACTCCGAGTTTCTCGAGCCGCTTCGCCGCGTTCGCGCTGAGCTTGCCGCCGTACACGGGCAGGACGACGGGCGCGCCGTCGAGCAGGATGACGCGCGCATCGCGGGGATCGATGTGGCGGAAGGCGCCCTCGAGGGTGCGGTTGGCGAGTTCCGCGATCTGACCGGCCAGTTCGACACCGGTGGGCCCGGCACCCACGACGACGAAGGTGAGGAGCCGCGCGCGCTCCTCCGGATCGTTGGACAGTTCGGCTTCCTCGAACGCCCCGAGGATGCGGCCGCGCAGTTCCAGCGCATCGTCGATCGTCTTCATGCCGGGCGCGAACTTCGCGAAGTGGTCGTTGCCGAAATACGACTGTCCGGCTCCCGCGGCGACGATCAGACTGTCGAACTCGGTGACGGTGTCGCGGTCGAGCAGCCTCGACGTGACGGTCTTCGCCGTGAGGTCGATCTTCTCCACCTCGCCCAGCAGGACCTGCGCGTTCTTCTGCTTCCGCAGCACGAGCCGGGTGGCGGGCGCGATGTCGCCGACGGACAGGATGCCGGTCGCTACCTGATACAGCAGGGGCTGGAACAGGTGGTGCGTCGTGCGGGCGATGAGGGTGACGTCGACGTCGGCGCGTTTGAGCGCCTGGGTGCTGAACAGGCCGCCGAAGCCGGATCCGATGACGACGACGCGATGACGGCGGGGATGTGCCGACTGGATGCTCATGTACACGGTCCTCCACGACGGAAAGGGACGGGTGACACCGTCGGACACCGCCCGTTCGAGCGACGTCCTGGCACTGTGCCCACCGTAGTCCGGCGCGGACGGCTCGTCCTGATGAGCGCGGGCGGCGGCGCGTCGAATGGTTACTCCCAGCAACCTCCTAGCAGACGTGAGGAAAAGTTCACAATTGTTTACCTGAGCGAAATCTCACGCCCATGAAAGGCCCTAAACCGCCGAGCGCTGTGCTTGGCTGTGATTTCCACACCTGGGTGAACTGTCGAGACGGTTCCCGTGAGAAAGAGGAGGGCTGTCACGTGAGTGGGCAGGTCCGTGAGCGAGTCGACAGGTACTTCGAGGACGTCGCGCGGCGTAACGCAGGCGAACCCGAGTTCCACCAGGCAGTCGCCGAAGTCTTCGAGTCCCTCACCGTCGTCCTCGAGCGGCACCCCAACTACGCCGACAGTGCCCTGATCGAGCGCCTCTGCGAGCCCGAGCGGCAGATCATCTTCCGCGTGCCGTGGCAGGACGACCACGGACAGGTTCACGTCAACCGAGGGTTCCGGGTCCAGTACAACAGCGCACTCGGTCCCTACAAGGGCGGCCTGCGGTTCCACCCCAGCGTCAACCTCGGCATCGTCAAGTTCCTCGGCTTCGAGCAGATCTTCAAGAACTCGCTCACCGGCCTGCCCATCGGCGGCGGCAAGGGCGGCTCCGACTTCGACCCCAAGGGCCGGTCCGAGTCCGAGATCATGCGCTTCTGTCAGTCGTTCATGACCGAACTCCACCGCCACATCGGCGAGTACACCGACGTCCCCGCGGGCGACATCGGCGTCGGTGGCCGCGAGATCGGCTACCTCTTCGGGCAGTACAAGCGCCTCACCAACTCGTACGAGTCCGGTGTTCTCACCGGCAAGGGACTCACCTGGGGCGGCTCGATGGTCCGCAAGGAGGCGACCGGATACGGCGCCGCCTACTTCGTCGCCGAGATGCTGAAGACCGCCGGAACGAGCCTCGACGGCCGCCGCGTCGTCGTGTCCGGATCCGGCAACGTCGCGATCTACGCCATCGAGAAGGTCCACCAGCTCGGCGGCACCGTCGTCGCCTGCTCCGACTCGTCCGGCTACATCGTCGACGACAAGGGCCTCGACCTCGAACTGCTCAAGGAGATCAAGGAGGTCCGTCGCGGCCGCATCTCCGACTACGTGGACGAGCGCGGCGACGCCCAGTACTACCCTGGCGGCAACGTCTGGAATGTGCCGTGCGACGTGGCGATGCCGTGCGCGACGCAGAACGAGCTCGACGAGCTGTCGGCGAAGACCCTCGTCAACAACGGCGTCAAGGTCGTCGCCGAGGGCGCGAACATGCCCACCACGCCGCAGGGCATCGCGGTGTTCCGCGACGCAGGTGTCGCTTTCGCGCCGGGTAAGGCTGCCAATGCCGGTGGTGTGGCCACCTCCGCGCTCGAGATGCAGCAGAACGCCTCCCGGGACTCCTGGAGCTTCGAGTACACCGACGAGCGGCTCTCGAAGATCATGAGCGACATCCACCACCGCTGCGTCACGACCGCGGACGAGTACGGCAAGCCGGGCGACTACGTCCTCGGCGCCAACATTGCCGGCTTCGTGAAGGTGGCCGACGCCATGTTCGCGCTCGGGGTCATCTGAGAAGTCCCGACAACGACGACGTGGGAGGCGCCGGGCATTGTGCCCGGCGCCTCCCACGTTTCACATCGGTAAGACGTCGGCAGGCGATGCCTGAGATTCCGCGCGAAGAAGTCCATCCATCGTCCGGGTTGTTGAGACAGGCCTCGGTCGCCATCGCCCGATCTATCAGGGTCACGAAATCGCAGATTGCGTGACCGCGTTCCCGTCGACCGGTTGGCCAAGGATCGCTCTGGGGCGTTGTGGTGAACTTGGACCAAGCGGAAGAGGGGTCCTGGACAGGGAGCCTTTGCAGGATCAGCGAGCACGCTAAGGGCTGCCCCGACCAGGTGATTCATGGTCGGGGCCACCCGTATCCGACATAGAATGAGGGCTTCTTCGGCTGGCGCCGGTGTTCGTGTCCGGGAGCGGGCCACCAGGGCTGGGAGGTCCGTCGATGAGACAACGTCACCTTCTACGCCGGGCATCTCTTGTCGCCGGAGCCTGTGCAGCACTGCTTCTCGCGGCACAGCCAGCCGCTGCCGCCCCGACGGACGCTGTCTTCCCCATTCCCGTCGCCGGGATCAGTATCGGCGTGACGGGACTCCCGAGCTCGGGCTACTCCTACCTGACCGCCACCACCGACCCGGACACTCCGGGAGTGACCCGTTTGGGGCCTTACACCGGTGTCCACGTCCACTGGCGAAACATCTCCACTGGTGCGGCGGGTGTCGCATACCTCGACAACCGTTACGGCACATCGGTCGTGACCGGTTCCGGGACGGTGGTCGCTTCGGTCACAATTCCCCCCGATGGGCCCGGCTACCGGATCCTCGTCGCCACTCCCGGCGCCGGTGTCTGGACGGTGCCCTGACCGACTGCGGCAGCAGCATCTGGACCGACTGGAGTTGCTCGAGGCGTTGAGTGGTAGACCCGCGCGCCCTCCCGGACAGCGAGGCCGTCGTCTACGGAACGTAGACGGTCGCGACGCCCGGTGTGACGAACGAGCTGCCGGTGTGTACGACGACGACAACAACTTGCCCGGCCCCGGTCGGCAGGACCGCTTCCGGGTACTCGCTCGACATCGGGGTGGAGCCGGTGGCTGCGCTCGACAGGTTCAGCCAGTGCACTTCGGACAGTTGTAGGCACCCCGATCTGCCTTCCCGTTTGCGTTCCTCCGGACCGGTGATCGTCACCGTCCCAGGCTGTTCGCCGACCACGGCCACGCAGTGGACAGAGGGGAAATCGAAGCTGCCGTACGGGTTGATCTGGAACGGAACGGTGACCGCGGCTGAGGCGACGGCCGCCGGCGCCAGTACCGAACCGGCCACGATGGCCGCGCAGGCGACCGATCGACGAACGAAATCGATCACGGCGACCTCCGAGAACAGTCGGGGCCAGTTCAGTTGACCTGGAATGTGCCGATCCCCGGGGTGACCACGAGTCGGTACCCGACGCTGGCAGGGCCGCCGCGAGTGAACGCGCCGACGTCGGCGGTCGCGGTGATCGTGCCGCTGCCGGTGATCGCCGCCGCGGGGGCATGTCGGCACCGATCCTCCGGCGCTATCGGCGGAGCGTAGCCGGGTTCCACGCGCCGGAGCGCGGTGGTGCCGACGGCGCCGGTGTTCAGGTTCCGCCAGCTCACCGTTACATCGGGGCAGGTCGAGGCCCATGGCGACGGCTCGGTCGCGAAGGTCACCGCGCCGGATGCACCTGGCGTTGCCGTCGGCGTCAGCGTCGTCAGCGACGGAAGGCCCCAGCACGCAAACACATTGCTGAGGCAACCTTCGACGAACCTCACCGGAACCTGGAACGCCGTGGTTGACGCCGCCGGGACCGGCGGCGGGTTCGCAGTCGCCGCAGCGGATGTGCAGAGCGGGACGGCGAGGACGGCGACGGACGCCGCGGCGCGGGCGACGAACGAACGATGAATTGCTGCACGGCGCATGGCGTGAGCCTTCCGCGTTGGATCTGACCCGACCCTGGTGCAGTGTCAGCGTACGCGCCCGGTCACTTCCGGGGCCTGCATGACGATCGTCGAACAGGACGAGCGGACATGGCACGGCACCGTCGCTCACTGCCCACATGAATGGCCCACATTAATGATTGAGTAGTCCAGTGCCGTTCTAGCCGAGTCCGCGGCGTGCAGCCTCCGGGACGGCGTTGCCGAACGGTGGAGCACCTCGCAGTGGCACTCGGAGTCGTATTCGCTCGTGGGGAGGGCTCCGCGGCGCTGCGAGCTCGGTGTCGACGCCTACATCGTGACGATCGGGACACTGGGCAACTGCCCGGCGGCGAAACGTGCGTCAGGAGCATCGACCGAGGTCACAAGCCCAATAGGGGCAGACGCGAGGCCGTTTGCCCTCTATTCTAGGTGTGTTCCTGACGGCCTACGAACGGTTTCGTCGGCCGTCTTCCCGCCAATCGGTGTTCGAATCACCGAGTCCGTGGGTCCCCGTGGTCTCGGTGTCGCTCGAGTTGGGAGCCCCACCATGAAACTTCAGAAGGCCGCGGTCCTGTCCGTGGCCGTGGTTGCGACATTGTGTGTAGGTACCGGCACCTCCTATGCCTCTACCCCCGCACCAAGCGATGCCGGGGTCGGCTACACGACCTCGATCCTCCCCGACGGTCGCTCGGTGGCGACCGTTCTCGACTCCGGGATGTTCAGGCCAACGGCGGGCGGTACGGCCGTCGACGTCCTCGACGACGCAGGGACGCCGCTGACAACGGTCCCGCTCGCCTACGGAGTCGGTGACGCGCTCGTTCCGATCTCCGCCACCGTGGGAGAGGGCGGGCGTGAACTGATCCTGACACCCCAGGCGCCACCGGTCGGCGTCCAACCGGCGTACAGCCAGGCCGCCTACGAAACAATGATCGCCGAGATCGAGAAGGGCTGGCTGAACGGCGGACAGTTGCAAGCCAACACCGGCGCCGCGATCGGCCTCGTCGTCGGCTGCGTGCTGTTCCTCTTCGTCGGCTGCCCGCTCGGCGCGGCGATCGGCGGCACCATCGGCGCGGTCACCGGCGTCGTGAACGCGAATCCGGCCGTGCAGCCCGCGGTGTTCGCGTTCCTCGCCACGCTGCCGTGACACACCCCTGACCAAGGGGTGCCGCCTCAGGACGGTGAATGCCCGGCAGAACGGCTCACGAGGCCGTACGCCGGGTTCAGCGCCGCCGCGCCGCGAACCTCGGTACCCGCCCCCGACGTGTACCGCTGAGTGGTCGTCATCGACTCGTGGCCGAGCATCCGCATCAAGGTGTAGACGCTGACGTTCTGATCCGCCATCGCTGTTGCGAAGGTGTGCCGAAGCTGGTGCACCAGAGCACCTTTCGCGCGGTCGCCGTTGATGCCTGCCCTCCGGTAGGCGCGCTCGACGCGATACTGCAGCGTGCCCCGGGTGATACGCGCCCCGTCCCCGCCGACGAACATCGGGTCGGTGGGGGCGAAGCGCTGCCACGGATCCGGCGCCGCGCGCCTGCGCGTCGTCGCCGGAAAGCGTCGTGCGCGACTGTCCAGATAGTCGCCGAGCACATCGACGACGACCGGTTCGACGGTCACCACCCGCTGTTTGTTGCCCTTGCCGTGGACGTGGATCACCTTCGCGTTCGCAGCGCTGTCGCCGGCGGAGTCGCGGAGGTCTCCCAGGTCGATCGCGATCAGTTCCGCCGACCGCAGTCCCGTCAGCAAGCCGGTGAGGATCAGCGCCAGGTCGCGCTGCGGCCACGCACGGGCGCCGTCGTCGGGCGCCTGCAGGGTGGTCACCAGGCGCTCGACGGAATCGGCGTGGAACGCCTTCGGTACGGTCCTGGGTGCCTTGGGTCGCAACACCGACGACATGGGATTCGCCACGATCGCATCGGCGGCGAACAGGAAGTCGCACAGCATGTTCCACGTCGACCAGCAGCGCCGGATGGACGCCGGCTGGCGGGTGTCCGCGTACTCGGCGAATGCGGTGCGCATGCGTCCCTTGTCGATGACCGCGGGAGTGAGGCGGTCGGGTCGAACATTCGAGGTCCGAGCCAGGGTCTCGGACACGATGCGATAGTCCTGCCGGTAGGCGCGCAGCGTGTTCGGTGACGGCTTGGCGGTGCTCCGGTACACGAGGAACTCCTCGAACCAGTCGTCCAGGTATTCGGCCACGTGTTCGATTGTGCCGGAGGTGGCCGACACGTCCGCGCCGGAGGGCCCCGAGTGGGCCATCGGCCCTGCGAACCCTTCACCGTTGCTGACGTCGCTCTGTCGACGTGTAGCGAAAAGTGGTGAAACGCGGCGCCGATCGATCGGCTCCGTGCCACGTTTGCACGGGGTGTGGCGCGCGGGCCGCTATCGTGTCCGCCGGGGGACAGCCCACACCGAAGCAGCGAAACACGCTGGGCCGACGCTCCCAACGACCTGTTGGCCTTATCCGCCCGCGCTCGGTCGAGCTACGACGACAACGCAGGGCTGGCACCGTTCGGGGGAAAATTGAGGCAGATCCTTTTTGCGTCCGGCATTGCACTGGCGGTCTCGATCCTGCTGACACCGCTTCTGATCAAGGCATTCTCGCGGCAGGGCTTCGGCCAGGAGATCAGAGTCGAGGGGCCGGCGAGTCATCAGTCCAAGCGCGGAACCCCCACGATGGGTGGCATCGCGATCCTGCTCGGACTGTGGGCCGGATATCTCGGATCACACCTGATCGGCCTCGGCTACGACGCCGACGGTCCCTCCGCGTCGGGACTGTTGGTACTCGGGCTCACAACAGCTCTGGCCGGCGTCGGGTTCCTGGACGACTACATCAAGATTCGGAAGCAACGCAACCTCGGCCTGAAGGCAACGGGAAAGTACATCGGCCAGATTTCCGCGGCCGTGATCTTCGCGGTTCTCGCCCTGAACTTCCGCGGCGGTAGTGGTCTGACACCCGGAAGTACCAGCCTTTCCATCATCCGCGACACCACACTGTCGATGGGCGCGATCGTGTTCGTCCTGTTCACCTGCGCAGTAGTGGTCTCGTGGTCGAATGCGGTGAACCTGACCGACGGGCTGGACGGTCTCGCCGCCGGATCGATGGGACTGGCACTCGGCAGTTATGTGCTCATCACCTTCTGGCAGTACCGCAACGCATGCGAGACCGCTCCCGATGTGGGCTGCTACGACGTGCGCGACCCGCTCGACCTGGCACTCGTCTGTGCGGCCGGTGTCGGTGCCTGCATCGGATTCCTGTGGTGGAACGCAGCTCCCGCCAAGATCTTCATGGGCGACACCGGTTCGCTCGCGCTGGGCGGCCTCTTCGCGGGCCTGTCCATCACGACGCGGACGGAATTGCTCGCCGTGGGAATCGGGGCGTTGTTCGTCGCGGAGGCGGCATCGGTCCTGATCCAGGTTGCCGTCTTCCGATCCTCCCGACGCCGGGTCTTCCGGATGGCCCCGATGCACCACCATTTCGAGCTCGGCGGCTGGCCCGAAACAGTCGTGATCATCAGGTTCTGGCTGGTTGCGGCGATCGCATCGGCAGTCGGCCTCGGACTGTTCTACAGCGAGTATCTCGCCGCAGTGGGATGACGAGAACAGCATCCCTCGCCGGCTCTCGACCCGATCGCGGATGATTCGGGGTGGGGTCGTTCGGTGTCTGGATAGGCTCGCTTGCCGTGACCGACATGAAGACGGCGGCTGGACCGCCGACACCCACCCCATCCCACACCGGCGAACCTCCATCCGCGCGGAGGGATCTGGCACGTGTGCGACTGATCGCCGTGATCAGTGCGGTGATCGGCATTCTCGCCGCGACGGCGATCCCGTTCCTGCCGGTCACGCACACCGAGGCTCGGATCTCGTGGCCGCAGAACGGTTCACTCGACGGCATCACGGCACCGCTGGTGTCGTACACGCCCACCGATCTGGAGATCAGCATCCCGTGTGCGGCCATCGGGGAGTTGGCCGCTGCGGGTGGTGGGACTCTGGTGTCGACGGCTCCGATCGGTGCCGCTCAACCGGACCGGTGGGCGCTGTCCGCCCGGACGCTCGTAGACGGCGGTGCGGACGCTCGGCTGGAAGTGGTTGCGCGGAACACGGTTCTGCTTTCCACGCCGGTCGCGGCGATGTCGGGAGCGGACTGTGCGGTGGCGATCGCGTCGTCATCGGACCGCACCGTCGTCGCGGTCACCGACAGCGACGGCGACACCAACCGGGTGTTCGACGGCGATCTGCGTCCGCAGCTCGTAGGCGTCTTCTCGGACCTCGGCGGTGTCGCGCCGGACGGGTTGCGGGTGGATGCGACGCTCGACACCCGGTTCACCACGTCCCCGACCGCAGTGAAGCTCATCGCGATGGTGATGGCGGCCCTGGCGACCGCCGGGGCTCTGTGGGCGCTGTACCGACTCGATGCCGTCGACGGGCGGCGCACCCGCAGGTTCCTGCCCGCCTCCTGGTGGTCATTCACCCGGATCGATGCGGTGGTCGTCGGGGTTCTCGTGTCGTGGCATGTGATCGGCGCGAACACCTCTGACGACGGCTACCAGTTGGGTATGGCCCGCGCAGCAGGCGATGCCGGCTACATGGCGAACTACTTCCGTTGGTTCGGTGTCCCCGAGGCTCCTTTCGGAACTCCGTTCTACGACGTTCTCGCCTGGATGACCCACGTGTCGACCGCGAGTGTCTGGATGCGTCTGCCCGCCCTGCTCGCCGGCGTGCTCGCGTGGTGGCTCCTGAGTCGGGAGGTCGCACCCCGGCTCGGGGCCGCGGCCAGGCGTTCCACCCTGCCACTGTGGACCGGTGCCCTGGTGTTCCTGGCGTTCTGGTTGCCATTCAACAACGGCCTTCGGCCGGAACCGATCGTCGCCGTCGGTGTGCTCCTGACGTGGTGCTCCGTCGAACGGGCCATTGCGACACGGCGACTGCTGCCTGCGGCCGCGGCGATCCTGATCGGCGCGGTCACCGTGACAGCGGGTCCGTCCGGCATCATCTGCTTCGCGGCACTGATCTCCGGTGCACGGCCGATCGCGCGGATCGTCGCCGACCGGGCGAAGGCAGTCGGCCATGTCGCACTACTACTGCCGATGCTCTCGGCCGGTCTGGTGGTGCTCGTCGCGGTCTTCGCGGATCAGACCTTCGCTGCGGTGCGGGAGATGCAGCGCGTGCACGCCATCCCGCCGTCCGAGCCGTGGTTCAACGAGTACCTGCGCTACCAGTGGCTGTTCCAGGACAGCACCGACGGCTCGCTCGCGAGAAGGTTCGCAGTCTTCACCATGGTGCTCTGCCTGCTCACTCTGGTGGTTGCCCTACTTCGGCGGGGCCGGATTCCCGGTACCGCGGTGGGTCCGACCCGCAGGATCGCCGGCATCACCATCGGCGCAATGGTGCTGATGACGTTCGTGCCCACCAAGTGGACACACCACTTCGGCATCTACGCCGGTCTGGCCGGTGCGGTCGCGATCGCGGCGTCCATCGCAGTGGCGCCCGCGGTACTGCGGTCTCGGCGCAACCGGGCGCTGTTCGCCGCCGTTGTGATGTGCGTGGTCGCGATCTCGTTCGCCGGCCGCAACGACTGGTGGTACGTCTCGGCCTACGGCGTGCCGTGGTTCGACAAGGCGCCCTCGATAGCCGGACACGGATTCGCGGTCGCGTTCCTCGCGGTCGCGGTGCTGCTGTTCGGGGCGGCGGCCTGGTTCCACATCCACCCCACGGCGTCGACCCGCACCGACGCGCCCTCGCGGCTGTGGGTGATCCCGCCGTTGACGGTCGCCGCTGCCGTCATGGTCGCGTTCGAGGTGCTCTCCCTCGCCAAGGGTGCGGTATCGCAGTACCCGGCGTATTCGGTGGCGCGCTCCAACATCGACGCGCTCACCGGGTCGACCTGCGGGCTGGCCAACGACGTGCTCCTCGAGACCGACCCGAACGCATCCATGCTGCGGCCGCTCTCCGGGAATGTCGGTGCAGGAGTCGCCGCGGGTGGTGGCGACGGCTTCACACCGAATGGAGTCGCGCGGAACCTCACTCCGGATGCCGAGGATGTTGCCTCCGGGACGGCGAACACCGTCGACCGCACCGGCGCCGACCAGAACACGACCGGCAGTACCGCCGGGACCGGCGGCGGGTTCGGCGGCGAGGGCGTCAACGGCAGCACCGTCGCCCTGCCCTTCGGCCTCGACCCTGCGACCACCCCGGTGCTGGGCAGCGATGGCGCAGCCGGCGTCGCGACCGTCACCACCGACTGGTATCTGCTGCCCGACCCCGACGGTTCCGGATCCCGTGGGGACCTGGTGTCGATCTCGGCGGCTGGGTCGATCCGATCGGTCGATGCGGACGGCATCGAAACCTACGGACAGGATCTGGTTCTCGAGTACGGCGCTCGCGGGGCGGACGGTTCGGTGTCCGCACTGGGGTCGACGGTGCCCCTCGACATCGGGCCCACCCCGTCGTGGAGGAACCTGCGCGTTCCTCTCGACGGTCTGCCGGGCGAGGCCGACGTGGTGCGCGTTGTGGCCACCGATCACGATGTCCGTCCCGAGCAGTGGCTCGCGTTCACCCCGCCTCGGGTACCGCAGACCAGGACCCTGCAGGACGTCCTCGGCCGCGACACCCCGGTCCTGTTGGATTGGGCAGTCGGGCTGAACTTTCCGTGCCAGCACCAGATGCTGCACGCCAACGGTGTCGCGGAAGTTCCCGAGTACCGGATCTCGCCGGATCGTCCGCTGGCAGTGGTGACGGGCCTCTGGCAGGACCACTACGGCGGCGGTCCGCTCGGGTGGACGCAGCTGCTGCTCGGCGCCCGAACCATCCCGTCGTACCTCGCCCACGACTGGGATCGGGACTGGGGCTCGCTGGAGCAGTTCGTGCCGATCGACCGCACGGCCGGACCGGCGCAGATCCGCACCGGCACGGTGACCCGATCCGGACTCTGGACGCCGGGGCCGATCAACGTCACGTCCTGACGCGAAGAATCACTCCAGCCGTGTGGTGGTGCTGGGCGAGTCCGGCTCGGCACCACCACACGACCGGCTGACCGGACGGGTGGTCGCTGGGGGAGGGGATCGCGTCGACTCGACTGTCCGACCGACCCTGGTGTTGACGAACGTCAACACCAGGGTCGGTCGAGGCTAGGGTTGCGGCGTGGAGTCGAACTCGCGCCCGTTCCGGTACTCGTTCGTCACGTCGGTCCTGCCGATACGCGTCGAGGACCGCGTTCGGGGCGAACTCGGCGCGGAGGTCGCGGATCACGGTCCGCTGCATGTGGTTACGGCGACCGCGCACGCCGTCCGCGGCTACGCCGCGGGGGTGGACCTGGTGGCGAGTCTGAGCGCAGCCGGTGTCGATGTCGAGCGCACCCAGCCGGATCTGGTGAACCGCAGACTGATTGCCGAACGCGCAGGTTGCACGCGGCAGGCGGTGGCCCTGTGGGTCAATGGGCAACGCCACCAGGATGATCCGTTCCCGTCGCCGTTCAACCTGACACTGGGGCAGCTGTGGCTGTGGGGCGAAGTGCAGTCATGGCTACTGCGGCGGGGGATCGAACTCGACGACATCGCGGCGATTCCGACGATGCGGGATCACATGCGGGTCGACTCGCACATCGCTCACAATCGCCTCGAGTACCGCGACGCTGCAGCCCGCGCCAGAACGCTCTGACCTGGCTGTTCATGGAAATCGCGCGATCGCGCTCCCATCAATAATGTCATAAGGCAGCTTATCGGCAATAAGGGGGAACCGGCGCAACTCACCACCCGAAGAACACAAGCCGCCCTGACGGGCGCCGCGCCATCTTCGCAATCGGATGACGGACCGCGCGACCGACTTATGGACCCAGCGCAGCGTTGTGCGGTGTGAGGAGTGCACCGAGGAGGTAGTGGCCGTCGCTCGAGTCGAGCGGGACGACGCCGCCGACGGGAGTGAGACCCGGGTGCGTTCGAGCGGTGGGAGCGCCGACCAGCGCCCACGACAGGGTGTTCTCGTCGTGACGCGGACGGAACTGGATGCCGTCGATGCCGGGGTTGGCGTCGAGAATCGCTGCGGCCCACAGCCGGGTGTGCAGGTAGCCGGACGGGTCACACTTGGTCAACCACACGTCGGCGTTGATGCGGGCGGCACCGGTGCCGGTGAGGTCGATGACGCGTAGGGCCCGCGTGGTGCGGAGTTCGCTGAGGACACGGCCGGCGATCTGGACACGGGGGATCAGTCGAGGGGACTGATCGACAGGCAGGTTGCGGCACAGGGTTTCGGCTACGGCAGCCGCGGGACTGTCGCCGACATACGTGTACGAGTAGGTGCCGTCGAGGCTGTCGAAGCGCCCGCCCCTGCGCGCCCGAGGGCTCGGTGTCGGGTTGAGGTCGGCAGCGCCTCGAGTGGCACTGTGTATGCGCCACAGCGATGTTCCGGCTGGAACGGTCACGACCAGGGCTGGGGGCAGGGGAGAGGGCGGATCCGGGTGGTGTGCCGCCACTCTCAGTCCTGCGTGAGGTCGTCCGCCATGTCGCGGAGTTCCTCGTCCATGTCGCCCGCGAGTGCGAGTTCGGCGGGGGAGCGCGGGTCGTCGGCGAAGGCGGTGGGGGAGAGCCACCATGACGCGACACCCCACGGGTCGTCCTTCGCTCCGAGGCGTCGGTTGAGTTCGCGGACGATGGGGCGGACCTCCTGACGGGAGGCGTCGAACTGGAACGCGGGGTAGAGCTTCTGTCCCGAGGCGGGCAGTGCGATCACGGTGCCCGATGCGGTGAGGCGACTGGCGGTGTTCCTGCTCGTGGCTGCCTTGCCGAGGACGCGACTGACCGCAGTCGAGTCGAGCATGTCGTGCTGGTCGACGATCGCGCCGAGTGCGGACGCGACGATGCGGGTGCGGGCCACGGCGGCAGCGGCCGGGTTCGCCACGGCGTGTTCCTGCGCCAGCGCGAGGGTGGGGCTCATGGCGAGCAGTGCCGTCACGTCGTCGCGTACCGGACGCAGGGTCGGGCGGCGCGAGAACTCCTCGGCGAGCAGGGCGACGAGGTCCTGGTCGGACAGTGCATGGATCGAGTCGCGAGCGGAATCTCGGTTGGTGAGCACGGCAACCACCTCCTGTGGTGCCGCAAGTGTACCGCGTGTCATTCGTGTCGGGCCAGGGGTGTCACGATCCCGACCTTCATGGTGACGGGCCAGGTGACGGGCCGCGTCACCGCCGGGTCGCCCCAGTGCGCAGCGAGGTCGGTGGCGAAGGCGTGCAGGATTTCCGGTTTGCCTGCGTTCTCGACTTGCCGGACGGCCGACCACGTCGAGATGTAGCCCAGTACCTGGCTCAGCGTCCAGTTCTCGGTGATCTCTATCGGGGGCGCCGGGTACTGCTCGAACGGGAAGTCGATGTCCGCGTATCCGCTGTCGACGAGTGCGCGTTCCGGCGGCCAGTAGGGGCCTATCTCCTGGCGGTAGAAGCGGTCGAACCGGTCTGCGAGATCGGGGTCGAGTCGCATGACGCCGTAGCTGACCAGCGCCAGCACGGCATTGTCGACGGCGATGCGGCGAACCTCGGAGTAGAAGGCGGGCCGGTCGAACCAATGCGCGGCCTGGGCCGCGGTGATCAACGAGGCGCTGTGGTCGGGCACGGGAAGCTTCTCGGCCGGCGCCTGGACGTATCGCACCCGGTCCTGTGGCCGCGTGTTCGCGAGCTGCTGGGCGCTGGGGTCGAGGCCGATCGTCTCGTCGAAGTACGGAGCGAGCCCGCTAGTCAGCTGCCCGGTTCCGCAGCCCACGTCGACGACGAGGTCGGCGGACGGCGCCAGTGAGGCCAGGAACATCGCCAGTCGCTCCGGGTAGACCGGCCGGAATTGCGCGTACGCCTGACCACCTCGGTCGAACCAGTTCGTCGATGCCCCGTTCTCGGGGGTTGCCGTTGTCGCGTCCCGTTCGTGCCTGTCCTGGAGTGCCTGGCGGATCCGTTCGGCGAAGTTCTTGCTTTCGAGCGCTGCCGCGGTGTCGGAGAGGACGCGTCGCAGCGGGTGGCGGACCTCCTGCTCGAGCTCGGCGATCGCGTCGAAGGTGACCTCCCAGTGGGGAGTGAGCTGATCGACGAGGTCGCGGCCCTCGTCGGTCAGGCGCAGTCCGCTCTTGCGGCCGTCGGGCAGCTTCGTCCGTTGGATCAGTCCGTCGGTGACCATCAACCCGACCGTCTGGCTGATCGCCCCCTGGGTGAGGTGCAGCCGGGTGGTGATGTCGGTGACGGTCGCGGCTCCGTCGGCCATCGCCCGCAGCACTGGCGTGTAGCGGGCGCGGTACGACAGCCCGAGGGAGTCGTACACCTCCTCGGCGCCGCGGTCGACGAGCTCGCCGACGTATCGAAGGAGCTCACCGAGTCCGGGGGAGGACGGTACCAGCATGAACCGAGGGTACATTAGCGCTAATGCAAACCAGTGGGTGGGCGCAGGGGGAGACGGGGTGTAAGGTCGCTCTCTTCGTCTTCGGGCGGAGTCAGCGGGAGCGATGGGCGATGATCGAACCAACTCCGGTGCGCAGGATGCTGCGCTCTCGGTATGTGTTCTTCGCGAATGACACCGTGTGGGTGGTCGACGAAAGTCAGCCGGTTGCGGCGTTGGTCGATCCACGCACAGGCGAGCTCGGGGGCTTGGTCTCGTGGGCGGATCTACCCCCGGCGCCTCCGGGTTCCGGGCAACCGGAGATCGTGGCCGATGCCACCGGATTGTGGGTGCAGAACCATCGGGACGGGCCCTTGGTGCATGTCGGCGCCGAAGGAATCGACCGTGTGGAATTCGCCGAAGGCGGTCGCCTGCTCTGCGCCGGTCCGGCCGGGGCGTGGTGTCTGCCGCAGGTCCGACGTCGCTTCCACAGTCGACTGTCCTCCGCGGCCAGTGCTGTCACGGCTGACATTTCTGGTGGCGACCCCGGCCGGCGGCATGAGCCGCGTCGAGGTCGATGCTGCGGCGATCGTGTCGGTCGAGTTCGACGAAGCGTCACTGTTCGTCGGTGTGGAACACGAACCCTGGACGCGGGAGCCGGTCCGTGCCGAATCGCCGGGAGCGAGCACCGCTTTCGAGCTGCGCTACCAGTCGTCGGTGCTGCAGATCCCGCTCGACGCCACGATTCCTCAGAGGATCGGACCCGCGACCCACCCCTGCCCGATGCGTCGGTCGGTCGAATACGCCGGCGAATACGCCGACCAGTCGTACAACGAGGCGCACCGGCGCAAGCGGGCCTTTGACGGAGAGTTGCGTTGGTACTGGCACGTGGATCGTCACCTCGGTGGGCGCACGGTCGTCAGGGTCTACGACGACGGGGGGCCGTCGGAGCCGGTGACGGCGTTCGAGCTGCCTGGGGTGAGGGTGGCGCACGGGGCGGGGGGCAGGACGATTCGCCACTCCGGAACCTTTCGCGGAATCGGGGAGAACGGTGCTCGCCGCGGACGTGAGCGGCGAGGTCCGATCCTTGCCGACCAGCGGGGTGGACATCACCGATCGATGCTGGCCGGTGGGTCTGGAGCCGCTCGATCATGACGCGTACGTGCGGTACTGCGTGCGGGGCCTCGATGGAGTTCGCTTCTCGGACGAGGTCGACGAGGTGACTGCCGTCTACGTCGGGCGGTGGCCCCACGGGCGGATCCACGTGCGCTTCCGGCACTGCGACTACCCGAACGTGGTGCTGGAGGCGCGGTTGAAACTCTACGACGAACAGGGCATCCGGCTCGAACGCTTCCTGGGGTACGTCCGACCCGAGTTGATGGAGCAGGCCGGCACGCGCGCCTACCCGCCGGTCTCGGAGGCCGTTGACGGCGTGCTGTACGTCTGAGTGTCCGGCCGCGACCGCCCAGAAGGTGGCACCAGCCGCGTGCTCCTTGGCCTTTCGATTCGACCGACTTTTCGATCCGACCGCAATGGAGGTAGTGATGACTGAATGGGTGCAGGTGCTGGTGGTCATGGCGGACGGACCTCGGCAGCCCGTCAGTGGTGTGATCGTTCCGTACCGCAACTCCGACGAACCGTTCCACTACTACATGGCGAACCACGGGGAGGAGCCTGTCTTCCTGCCGGTGCGGCGCGAGGGTGTGCGGCTCTTTCGGTGGGGACGACGATCTCGGATCGAATCGCTCGACGGGCAGGTGCTCTTCGTAAGCGACGGAGTCGCAGCCTGGGATTTCACCTACGACGCGTACGCTCCGCGCTCCACCGCTCTACGGCAGGTGCACTGTCCCGGTGCGGGGCGATCCCTGGTGATCACCCCCAATGTCGGGCACTGGGTCGGTGACCGTCACGCGCGGCCGACGGGGCCGGTGACCGATGTCGACTTTCTCGGTAGGCGCTGCTGGGCGGTGGATCTGGCGCCGGGCGAGAGCCGCAACATGCCGAAGCCGTCGTTGCGGCTGGTCGTCGATGCCGACACCGGAGCAGTGCTGGCGCAGCATTCCGGCGACGGTGTCGCTGGCGCCGAGTACACCGATCTCGAAGTGGGGAAGTGCGACGATCCGGACCTGTTCGTCTGGAACGGCCCGGTGGTCACGGACGACGAGTCCCGCGTCCGGGCCGGACGCGGTGGTCCGTCTCACTGGAAGGCGTCCATGCAGTGGTTTCGCGAGGAGGTGACCGCGGAACCCATCCAGGTGCCGGTGTTGACGGACCTCACCCCGCGGCTCGTGGATCGGACCGACAGACCGGAAGGCGCGTTCGCGGCGCCGCTCGGGCGGGATGCAGGCTGGCTGATTCGACGGCCGCGTTCGGCGGAGCCGTGGGCGGCCAAGACTCGTGGCTACCAGATTGCCTGGTCCACGGAACAATTCGACTGGGCCTGCCAGATCCACGGTGGCACCCTCGACGACAGGGGAGTCGCCTCACTGCAGCGGCAGTTGCATCCGGGGGAACGTGTGGTTGGTGCTCCCGAACTCGTCTTCGGTGGTTCGGACGGGCCGTGAGGGTTTGATCAGTCCATGACGAGTGACCGTTCGCGCGACCGGTCGACAATGCGATACGAATCGTGGATACGAGAGATGGTGCAGCACTGCATGTTTCATGGATAATCGCAATTATCCATGAAAGTCGGAAGTGGGTGCGGCCGGGCTCGATGGGGAGGAGCGCCGCCGGTGGGTGGCGCATCGAAAGGTTCGGCGTCGAGCTGGTCGACGGCGACTCGGACGGGATGCACGTCGTGAACACGTGACGGCGGGATGGCCGCAGCGCACGCCGCACGCTGAGCGCTGCGGCCTGAGGTCCGGACAATGTCGCCGGCGCGGAGGCGGTCCAGCCAGGGGGTCGTCCCAGCCTCGACTGGCTGGGGTGCACGTGGTCCGTCCGTGCGCTTGGCCGTCGGCCCTCGGGGCGGTCTCGATCCCAGGGTCAACCCTTCCAGGGGACGGCCCTCGCCAGAGAAAGTGACATAATGTTCCTTATCGGGTGCGGCGTTTACCTGCGGCGATAATCGCATCGTGCGGCTGCGCAGCCTGATTCGGGCATTACAGCATTGGTCGATGGATCTCCCGATGATGTTTCCCGCGGGTGCGCGGTGAGCCCGGTGCGCTGCGCCGAAGCTGTCGTCATCTGGTGGATCGACGGTCCGCGGGGTTCGACGGCCGCACCCTGGCGCTCGTCGGGCAACTTTCCAGGTCCGCCGACGCGATGCACCCGCGTCGCGACTTGGTGCTGATCCCCTCTCGTGAACTTCCACCACCTCAATACGTCACAGTGACATATTGAGGTGGTGGAACGACTCTCGGGGTCGACGCAGAATCAGCGACGACGGGTCGTTCAGTGCTGCCCGGGGTTGAGTTTGATGAACAGCGCGTCCATTTCGGCGCACAGTCGGTCCCCGTCGTGCAGGGTGCCCTTGATGTACACCTTCCGGCCGTCGATCCGGTCGGCCCAGGTTCGGGCCTTCAGCGGTGTGTTGAGCGGCGTGATCGACCGGTACTGCACGGTCAGGTACGCGGTTCGGCTGACACCGCGGATGGCGACCGCCGAGGCGTAGCCACCGAGATCGTCGAACGCCACCGCGACGTGACCACCGTGGGCGGCATTGTTGCCTCCGAGGTGGAAGTCGCGGAAAGTGACCGTGGCGAAGACGCCGTCGGCGCCGACGTCGGTGATCTCGTACGGCGGAAGCGTGATGTTGCCGCGGGACGGAAGGTCGACGCGGGTGCCTGCGGGCGAATGCCACTCGTCGATGCGGACCTCGGCGAGCTTGGCGTTGATCTCGGCGAGCTTGTCGATCAGCTCGTCGGTGAGCTCCGGAGTCGGGCACGCGTACCGAACGCGATCCATCAGCGTCCGCACCTGCTCGCTGAACTCGCCGTACCGTGGCCCGCCGCGCTCGGTGGTGATCGCCGCACGAGCGCGGAAGCCACCCTCGTGCGGATCCTCGACCTCGGTGGTCGTCGCGGGGCTAATTGAACCGTCAGTCATGGGTCGACCGTATCGGGAGGCCGGAACCGTAGTGACGCTCCCCCAGCCTGTGTCAGTTGCGCACGATCAGTGTCGGGCAGGTCGTCCTGTGCAGGAGCGCGCGACTCGTGGACCCGAGCAGTATTCGCGCGAATCCACCACGTCCGCGACTGCCGACCACCACCAGTTGTGCCTTCGCGGCCAACTCGACGAGCGAGTCGACGGGGCGATCCTTGACGACGACATTCCGCACGGTCACTTCCGGGTAGTCGTCGGCGAAGCCTCCCAGGCTCTCCGACAGCACCGCTTCTTCGCGTTCCCGGATCGTCGGCCAGTGGAACGTCGGTTCGTGAGGTCTCAGCGCCGACAAGCTGACGTCGGACCAGGCGTGGACGGCCGTCAGGTCGACGCCGCGCAACGACGCCTCGATGAAGGCCTCCTCGATGGCAGGCTCACTGTTCGGTGTTCCGTCGACCCCCACGACGACGGTGTCGCCGACTGTCGCCCGATCGGCGGACTGCTCGCGGATCACGGCGACCGGACAGTCGGCATGCGCTGCGACCGCGGTGCTCACGGACCCGACGAGACCTCCGGTGATCTCGCCGCGGCCTCGCGAGCCGACGACCACCATCTGCGCCGCCGACGACAGTTCGACGAGCACACGACTCGGATTCCCGGGCACGAGTTCGGTGCTGATCGTGAGTGCGCCTGCGGACGCGGCGTTCTCCGCGAGAGCGGCGGCCTCGGATAGGAGCCGGCGACGTTCGGGTTCCTGTTCCTCGAGGTATGCGGGTGGCAGCCCGATGGGGACACCGGCCCTGCCCTGGACGAAGGCGGCGGCGACGATGTGCAGTGGAGCGTGTCTGCGTTCGGCCGTCGCAGCTGCCCAGCGCACCGCCTCGTCGGACGAGGGGGACCCGTCCACTCCCACCAGGATTGGGACGCTCTCTGCCATCTACTGCTCCTTCCACTCCCCTGTTCAGGTCAGCTCGTCGCGCAGCCTGTCGAGTGTCCGCGTGAGTAGGCGGGACACGTGCATCTGGGAGATGCCCATCCGTTCGGCGATCTGCGACTGCGTGAGACCGCCGAAGAACCGGAGGAGGACGAGGGTGCGTTCCCGTTCCGGCAGTCGTGACAGCGCTGGTTCCACCGTCGCATATCCGTCGACGGTTTCCAGCGATGCGTCGTCGGTGCCGAGCGTGTCGACGAGCGGAACGTCGTCGCCGTCGTCGCGGACAGGGGTGTCCATCGAGATGGTTTGGTAGGCGCTGCCCGCGATCAGTGCTTCGGCGATCACACCAGGGTCGGTGTCGAGTTCCGCAGCGATCTCCCGTGCTGACGGCGCGCGCCCGAGCCGTTGAAAGAGGACCTCGACGACCTTCCCGATCTCGAGGTGGAGATCCTTGAGTCGCCGCGGCACCCGCATCGCCCATCCCGCGTCGCGAAAGTGGTGGCGCACTTCGCCCATGATGGTGGGAACTGCGAAGGACACGAAGTCGGTGCCACGAGTGACGTCGAAGCGGTCCACCGCGTTGAGAAGCCCGACCCGTGCCACCTGGAGGAGGTCGTCGTAGGGTTCGCCGCGCCCGCGGAAGCGGCGGGCGATGTGCTCCGCCAGTGGCAATGCGCGCGTGACGATGTCGTCGCGGAGATGCTCGGCGTCGGCGGGATCGTCTGCGAGGCGTTGGAAGAGCGCGGTGAGGTCGTCGTACTCCCCGCCCGTGTTGGTGTCGTCGTCGCCGACCGGCACTATGTACCGCTCCTGGAGGACTTGGTGAACTCCACGGTCGTGTGGAACCCGCCTTCCGGGCGTGATGCGTGAGTCGTTGCGATGCTGTCGGTCACTGTGCGGAGCACGTGCCAGCCGAAGCTGTGCGGGTCGGGCACTGTGTCGGTGTGGGTGTCGATGTCGATGCGGACAGCGAGTTCATCGCCCAGGAATTCGAAGCAGCACACCAGGTCTGCGTCGGCTGCGGAGTCCTTGACGAGGACGGTGCAGATCTCGTCGACGGCCAGCTTGATGTCGGAGACGTGATCGAGGTTGAAATCGGTCAGGACGGCGATCACCTCGGCCACGGCCCTGAGTACGGGGAGTTGTCCGTCTTCCGCTCGCACTCTCAGTTCGACGGGAGTGCGGGACGTCGCCACTTCGGACAGTGCCATGTCGTCCTCCGGACTGTGCGCTTCAGGTGATGGTGCAGGTCCGTTCACTCGCGCCTCGACGTCAGGGTACCCGCCTCCGCGTTGCTCGAAACGGTCATCCGTAGCCGACGAATTCGGCGCGTTGATGCTGCTCTGCCGCGTCGCGAGCTTCATGGTCCGGGCGCGAGCCAGGGGGCAGTCAGGCGGTCGGTCGCTCGAGGTCGTGGGGTATCCGCTCGTGGACTGTGAGCAGTAGGTGATCGAACACCGAGCGCAGCCCGCTGGGTGCGTTGACTGCCTCGGTGAACTCTGCGACCAGCTGCTGGGCGAGTAATCGGATCTTGACGTTGCTCGCCTGGGATCGCCACGTCAGGACGTCGAACGCGCGGTCCGCGCTGATCCCGTAGACGAGCATGAGCGCGCCTTTGGCCTGTTCGATCGCTGCCCGTGACCGAACGATGTCGGCGAGCGTGCCTTGGCTTTCGGCCTGTTGGGTGTCGTTGTCGAGTTCGGTTTCGCTGTCGAGTTCGACGTAGAAGCCGGCGGTTCCGACGAGTTCCCCGTCCTTGTCGACTTCCTGGTCGGCTACGACGAGGACGTGCCGGGTGTGGCCTGTCGTGTCGACGATCCGATGGCGGCTGCAGAAGGGGGCGCCCTTCTCGACCGTTTCGGCGAGGGTGGCGGCGACCTCCGCGCGGTCGTCGGGATGCTTGTGCGAGAGCAGCAGCTCGGTTGTCGGCGTCACGGTGGCGGGTGGGTAGCCATGCATCGCGGCGACTTCGTCGGACCATTCCCACTGCTGCCCGCGGAGGGTGAATCGGAAGCTCCCGACTCGGTGGCAGGAGCCGGCGCCGAGCACTCGGTCCATGTCCGACGCGTCCACGGCGAACCTCCTCGTCAGGGGTGCATCGTGGCAGCGGGCCGCCACGGTGTTCCCGTGAGTCGAACCTAGCATCGCAGGGGGAAGGACAAGGTGCGTTCGCGAGCTGCGGAGGGGCGTTCGGCGCGCGGGTGCCGCGACCCTGTTGGAGGTGTTTGTCTCTTTGGCTCTGCGGGTATCCCGTTGGCCATGCGAGAGGTGCGGTGGGGTCGGCGAGTGCCCGTCGCCCATCCGGAGCGTGACGAGGACTGGAACGGCGAGGCCAGGAACGAGACGTCGACAGAGAGGCTCGATCGGAACTGGGCGAGTCTGCTGCAGGAGTTGCGGGTCGCGCAGACGGGCGTGCAGTTGCTGACCGGCTTCATGCTGATCCTGCCGTTCCAGGAGCGGTTCGGGGAGCTGTCCGACGCGGAGGTGGCGGTGTTCCTCCTCGCGGTGCTGTTCGCGCTGCTGGCGACGGTGCTGCTGGTCGCGCCGGTCGGGCTGCACCGCGTGCTGTTCCGGCAGCATCGGCTGCGAACCCTGGTGACGGCGGCACATCATTGCGCGCTGGCCGGTGTCATGTGCCTCGGCGTGACGATGTCGGGTGTGGTGGTGTTGACGGTGAGTGTGGCCACCGGCAGCGAAGCCGCGGGCGCGGCGGCGGGCGGGTGTGCGGTCGTCCTGTTCCTCGGTGCTTGGCTGGTGTGGCCGTGGTGGCTTCGTACCCGTTGAACGTTTATCGGGGCGGGTAGGCGGGCACTTCTCCAGAGTGAACGAGTCAGAGTTCGGCGGCCCGTCGGTCGGTGTCGAGGAGGAGTTCCTCCTGGTGGACCCGGTGAGCGGCGTTCCGAGTCTGCGCAACGAAAGGGTGGCTTCCTGCGCTCGCGCCGCTGGCCTCGCGTTGCAGCTGGAACTGTCGCAGTGCCAGGTGGAGACCAATTCGCCGGTGTGCCACGACAGTGACAGCTTGCGTGATCGGCTCCTGGAGATGAGGAAGGTCGCGGCGGCGGCCGCGATGCGGGAGGGGTGCCGCCTCGTTGCCACCGGAACCCCGATGGTCGGGCCTCCTCGGATGCCCATCAGCAATTCCGATCGGTACCGGGAGATGGAGAGCCGTTTCGGCATCGTGTCCACCGAGCAGGCGGTCTGCGGGTGTCATGTGCATGTCGACGTTCCGGACCGGGAGTTGGCCGTTCAGGTGTGCAATCACGTTCGGCCGTGGCTTCCGACGATTCTGGCGCTTGGTGCGAACAGCTCCGTCAACCGCGGCGTCGACAGTGGTTTCGAGAGTTGGCGGTCGGTGCTGTGGTCGCGGTGGCCGGGTTCGGGACCGCCGCCGCTGTTCGATTCGGCAGAACACTACGGACGGACGGTCGCGGCCTTCGTCGACGCGGGCGTCCTGATGGACGAGCGGATGGTGTACTGGGACATTCGGCCGTCGTGCCACCTGCCGACGGTGGAGGTGCGCGTCGCGGACGTCCAGCCGACGGTCGATCAGGCAGTGTTGATCGCGACTTTGGTGCGGGCGCTGGTGATGACGTCGATTCGTGCGGTGGAGGCGGGCGAACCGCCGCCGCGCGTGCCTCTGGAGGTGCTGCGCGCCGCGAACTGGCTGGCGGCGCGGGACGGACTGGTGGGGCGTGCGCTCGATCCGTGGACGGCGAGGCCCGCCGCCGCTGGTGACCTGCTCGCCGCGTTGGTGGCACATGTGCGGGACTCGCTCGACGAGCTCGGTGAGCACGACCGTGTGACCCGGTCGCTGGAGTGGGTGTGGCGGTCGGGAACGGGTGCGGACTGGCAGCGGCGCATGCTGGTGGAGCTCGGAGATCCCGCTCGCGTGGTGGAGCTTGCGGCGGCTCGGACCCTGTGCGAGCAGGAGCGGGTCACCGACTGATCCGGCTGGCGCGCAGCGCGGGGCCGAGTTCGTCGCGGTAGAAGTCGAGGAAGCCGTCGGGGTCCGGTCCGGCGTTCGTGAGGACGAGGTGGTCGAAGCCTGCCTTGACGTACTGCTGGACCGCTCGTAGGTGCGCGTCCACTCCGGGGCCACACCCGAACGAGGACCGCATCTCGTCGACCGGAACCAGGCGGGACGCGGATTCGAAGCCCGAAATGTTGGGCAGCTCCGCCTGTACCGGCCAGCCGAGCGCACCGAATCGGAACAATCGCCACGCCGACTGCGCCGCCGCGTCCTCCGTCGGAGCCCACGAAAGCGACACCTCGGCGTAGCGGGGGCCGGTGCCGCCTGCTCCGGTGTAGTCGGCGATCAGGTCGCCGCTGGGTTCGGTGGCGAACAGTCCGTCGCCGTGTTCGGCCGCCAGTGCGGCGGCCGCACCTCCGCCGGCCGCGACGACGATCGGCGGCGGTGTCGGCGGCAGGTCGAATACTTGCGCGTCCTCGAGGTGAAGGTGGGTTCCGCGGTAGGAGTGGAAGCCGCCGGACCACAGCAGGCGGATGATGTCGATGGATTCGCGGAGCATCTCGCGTCTGACGTCGACGGGAGGCCACCCGCGGGCGACGACGTGTTCGTTGAGCCTCTCCCCCGTGCCGAGTCCGAGGACGAACCGACCGTCGGACAGCAGTGCGGTGGTCGCGGCAGCCTGGGCGATGATCGCCGGGTGGTACCGCAGGAATGGGCATGTGACTCCGGTTGCCAGGCCGAGCCGTTCGGTGGTCGCGGCGATTGCGGCGAGTACCGACCAGGCGAATCCGGAATGCCCGTGCGTGTCGAGCCAAGGGTGGTAGTGGTCGCTGACCTCGACGAAGTCGAAACCGACGTTCTCGGCGCGGTGCGCCTGCCGTAACAGTTCCGGCGGGGAATAGCCCTCCGCGAACAGCTTGTACCCGATCTTCATTCCGCCTCCTGCACTCTCGTTGGTGCTCGGCACGTCGACCGGAAAGCGATTCGGAAGTTGGGACCGCGCCGCACTTGGTCGCCGAGCCGCGATCGATCACATGACGATCGCCACTATCACCACCAGGAAGAGGACGACGATCGCCGCACCGGCGATCAATGTCGCCCCGCCGGCGGGTGGGAATCGGAAACTTGTGCGCGGTTCGGGTTCCGAGAGTCCGGAGTCGAGGTCGGGGGTGCGGTCCGGGTCCGGATCGGGAGGTGTGGACACGGTGGCTCCTTCCGTCGGGTCGCCTCGCGCGTCGACATGGCGTTGCATCGGGATACCCGAACGGGTCGGCGCGCACACACCGTCGTTTCGGTTCCGACGCATCGGGGTATGCCGTGACCATGTCCCCTTCCGAGACTGTTCGTGCTGAGCGCGCCACCCGTCCCGGTGTCCTGCGGTTGCCTGGCGTCTACGCCCCACAAGCCGATACGTGGCTGCTCGCCGACACCCTGCGTACGGCCGGTGTCCCGGACGGCGCCAAGATCCTCGACTACTGCACCGGCAGTGGGGCGGTGGCGCTGGCCGCGGCCGACTGCGGTGCGTCCGAGATCGTGGCGGTGGACGTGTCCACCCGCGCGGTCGCGTCCGCGTGGTTGAACTCGTGGTGGCGGCGGCTGCCCATCCGGGTCGCGCGCGGCGGACTCGACGTCGCGCGCCGGAGGGGGCCTTACGACGTGGTGGTCGCCAATCCCCCGTACGTCCCGATCTCCGGCGACGGGACCGGGCAGTCCCGCAACTGGGACGGCGGCCCGAGTGGTCGACGGGTCGTCGGTCCGCTGTGCCGGCAGGTGCGTTCGCTCCTGCGGCCGGGTGGGTTCGCGCTGATCGTGCACTCCGAGGTCGCGGGCATCGCCCATACCGTCGGGGAGCTGCGCGCGAGCGGATTGAAGGCCGCTCCGGTCGCGCGTACCCGAATCCCGTTCGGGCCGGTCATGTCCCGGCAGTCCGCCGACCTGGCCGCGAGTGGTCTCATCGAACTCGGTCAGAACTGGGAGGAACTGGTGGTGATCCGCGGTGACCGCCCGGACTGAGTCGGACACCGACGCGGTACCCGAGTGGAACGGCCAGGACGCCCAGGTGGTCCGCCGGGTACCCGGCGGACCCGTCCTGGTTCGCGGCCCGGTGCGTCTCACTACCGACGACGGGCGGGAGGTGGTCTGTGATCGGTTCGTCGTCGCGGTGTGCCGGTGTCGCCTGAGTTCGATTCATCCCCTGTGCGACACCAGCCACCGGGCGCTCAGGCGCCCACGTACTCCGCCAGATGCTTGCCGGTGAGGGTCTGCCCGCTGGCGACGAGGTCCGCGGGGGTGCCCTCGAAGACGATGCGTCCGCCGTCGTGTCCGGCGCCCGGTCCGAGGTCGATGATCCAGTCGGCGTGGGCCATGACCGCCTGGTGGTGTTCGATCACGATGACGGACTTGCCGGAGTCGACGAGCCGATCGAGCAGGGCGAGGAGGTTCTCGACGTCGGCGAGGTGCAGGCCGGTGGTCGGTTCGTCGAGGACGTAGACGTCGCCCTTCTCCCCCATGTGCGTGGCGAGCTTGAGGCGTTGGCGTTCGCCGCCGGACAGCGTGGTGAGGGGCTGCCCGATCTTCACGTATCCGAGCCCGACGTCGGCGAGGCGCTGCAGGATCTTGTGGGCTGCAGGCAGTTTCGCGTCCGGTGATCCGAAGAACGCTTCGGCTTCCGCGACGGACATGCCGAGGACCTCGCTGATGTCCTTGCCGCCGAAGGTGTAGTCGAGGACCTCCATCTGGAATCGTTTGCCCTCGCACACCTCGCACGGCGTGGACACCCCGGCCATCATCGCCAGGTCGGAGTAGATGACGCCCGCGCCGTTGCAGTTCGGGCACGCGCCTTCGGAGTTGGCGCTGAACAGGGCGGGTTTGACGCCGTTGGCCTTGGCGAACGCCTTGCGGATCGGTTCGAGCAGCCCGGTGTAGGTGGCGGGGTTGCTGCGCCGGGAACCCTTGATCGCGCCCTGGTCGATGGCGACCACACCGTCGCGTTTCGACACCGATCCGTGGATGAGTGAACTCTTGCCGGAGCCGGCGACGCCGGTGACGACGACGAGGACGCCGAGGGGGATGTCGACGTCGACGCCCTGCAGGTTGTGGGTGTCGGCGCCCCGGACCTCCAGTGCGCCCGTCGACGCGCGGAACGAATCCTTCACGGTGGAGCGGTCGTCGAGGTGACGCCCGGTGACGGTGTCGCTGGCGCGCAGTTCGTCGACGGTGCCTTCGAAGACGATGTGCCCGCCGTCGCTGCCCGCACCCGGGCCGAGGTCGACGACGTGGTCGGCGATCGCGATGGCTTCCGGCTTGTGCTCGACGACGAGGACGGTGTTGCCCTTGTCTCGCAGCTGCAGCAGCAGGTCGTTCATCCGCGCGATGTCGTGGGGGTGCAGGCCGATGGTGGGTTCGTCGAACACGTACGTCACGTCGGTCAGCGACGATCCGAGGTGCCGGATGAGTTTGGTGCGCTGTGCCTCGCCGCCGGACAGGGAGCCTGCCGGGCGTTCGAGGCTCAGGTAGCCGAGGCCGATGTCGACGAACGAGTCCAAGGTTTCACCGAGGGACTTCAGCAGTGGTGCCATCGACGGCTCGTCGAGTGCACGGACCCACTCGGCGAGGTCGCTGATCTGCATGGCGCAGACGTCGGCGATGCTGACACCGTTGATCTTCGAGGAACGGGCCTCGGCACTGAGGCGGGTTCCCTCGCAGTCGGGGCACGTCTGGAAGGTGATCGCGCGGTCCACGAATGCTCGGATGTGCGGCTGCATCGCCTCCCGGTCCTTGGACAGGAACGATTTCTGGATCTTCGGGATGAGGCCTTCGAACGTGACGTTGACGCCCTCGACCTTAACCTTCGTCGGTTCCTTGTAGAGGAGGTCGTTCAGCTGCTTCTTCGTGAACTTCGAGATGGGCTTGTCGGGGTCGAAGAACCCGCAGCCGCGGTAGATCCGGCCGTACCAGCCCTCCATGCTGTAACCGGGGATGGTCAGTGCGCCCTCGTTGAGGGACTTGCTGTCGTCGTACAGCGCGGTGAGGTCGAAGTCGGAGACGTTCCCGCGGCCCTCGCAGCGCAGACACATGCCGCCGGTGACGCTGAAGCTGCGCCGCTCCTTCACCTCCCGGCCACCCTTCTCCATGGTGATCGCGCCGGCACCACTGACCGAGGCGACGTTGAAGGAGAACGCCTGCTGCGAGCCGATGTGCGGAGTTCCGAGGCGGCTGAACAGGATTCGCAGCATCGCGTTCGCGTCGGTGGCGGTGCCGACGGTGGATCTGGGGTTGGCGCCCATGCGTTCCTGGTCGACGAGAATGGCCGTCGTGAGTCCTTCGAGGACGTCGACGTCGGGGCGCGCGAGCGTGGGCATGAAGCCCTGTACGAACGCGCTGTACGTCTCGTTGATCATGCGCTGCGATTCGGCGGCGATCGTCGCGAACACCAGGGAGCTCTTGCCCGAGCCGGACACGCCGGTGAACACGGTCAGTCGGCGTTTCGGGAGGTCGACGTCGACGTTCTGCAGGTTGTTCTCGCGGGCACCGTGCACGCGGATCAGGTCGTGGCTGTCGGCCGCATGCGATGCGGTGGGCTGCGTGGTCGACCTGGTGGCCGTGGTCATCGTGTCTCCATCCTGTGCGGGGCCCGCTCCCCCGGCGTGTTGTCGAGAACGCTGTGCGAACGAGTATGTCCGATCGGGCGCGCCCGGTCCGTCAGCTCGCCTGCTGGATCCGGATCATGTTGCCCGCGGGATCGCGGACCGCGCAGTCGCGCACGCCGTACGGCTGGTCGGTCGGTTCCTGGATCACCTCGGTGTCACCGGCGGCGAGTTTCTCGAATGTTCCGTCCAGGTCGGGGGTCGCCAGCAGGAGGCTGCCGTACGTGCCCTTCGCCATCATCTCGCTGATGAGCCGACGCTCGTCGTCTGTGACGCCGGGGCTGGCCTCGGGCGGGTACAGGACGATCGACGTCTCGGGTTGGCCGGCCGGTCCGACGGTGAGCCAGCGCAGGCCGTTGTAGCCGACATCGTTGCGCACCTCGAAGCCGAGGGTGTCGCGGTAGAAGGAAAGAGCGGCGTCCGGGTCGTTCTGCGGAAGGAAGCTGGAGTGGATGGTGAGTTTCATGGAATCCACGCTAGGGGCCGTTCGTCACCGCCGCTTCTCGATTCCTGATCGGTCTGGTGACCTGCTTGGCTACGCACGACGGCATGCCCTCGGTCGCCATTGCGGCGTCGCGCCGGTAGGCGCTCGGTGGCACCCCGACGAGTTCGGTGAATCGTGTACTGAACGTTCCGAGCGACGAACAGCCGACCTGGAAGCACACGTCGGTGACGCTGAGGTCGCCGCGCCGCAGCAGGGCCATCGCCCGCTCGATCCGTCGCGTCATCAGATAGCTGTACGGGGCCTCGCCGTACGCGAGCCGGAACTGCCTACTCAGGTGACCCGCGGACATGTTGACCTGACGGGCGAGGGCCTCCACGTCGAGTGGTTGCGCGTATTCCCGGTCGATGCGGTCGCGGACCCGCCGCAGTAGCGCCAGGTCGCGCAGGCGCTGCTCATTGCCCGTTCGTGCGGTCACGGTTCGATCGTGTCACGCCTGCCGAGAACGGCACGGCACCGGACTGGTCAGTGGCCGAGCTGACCAGTCAGATGCTGTCCTTCCAGGTGCTTCACATGGGCATGTTCTGCGAGCACGATGCCCGCTCCCACGACGAAGAACAGCACACACAGGATGGCGCCGAGTATCGCCCAGCCGGCGAATCCGTAGCCGGCGGCGACGAGGGTCATTCCCATCGTCGCGATGCCGAGGAAGACCAGACCGTATCCCGGCCAGTTCCGTGAGTCGTCGATGGCCTCACCGGGGTGTTCCCGGGTGGTGTGGGCCTGGTCGATGGGGAGGTCCTTCTTGCGATTCTTTCCACGCATGTCGTTCGCCTCCGCAGCTGTTGTCGAGGATGTTCTGCTGAGCGCGCGTGTTCGAGATCTGTACTCGGTCTACCACGCGGTTCTGTAGCCGTCCACATGAATGGCGTGCGGGGTGGTTCTCAGATCATCACGCCGGCCAGCGCGACACAGCCGGCGGTTCCCGCAGCGACGAGGCCTGCCAGACCGGGTGAGCCCGTGACGAGGGCGGCGGTGATGCCGACCGGACAGGCGGATGTCAACGCGATGAGAGCGGTGTTTCGGCGGCCTCGATCGGGCCTGCGGCGCGTACCGAGTGGCGCAGGAGCACCGTAGTTCGCGGGGACGGCGTGATTCGCCGGTACAGCGTGGGTCATGGGTGAGCGACCTTCTGTCGATTCGGCTACCGGACAACCGGAGCTGTGAGACGTGGGGCTGCTTTCTCAACCAGTTCCGGTTCTACCACGAGAACCGGGACCGGGCCAGTGATCGGGCGTCCGGATGCCGGTGCCACGCGTTCCGTTTCGGTGCGCGCCGGAACGGGAATACCGAGGCCGGCTGTCGTGGCGAGGAGGTGAATGATGCGGTCGATGTGGAAGGGGACGGTCACGTTCGGGCTCGTCGCGATCCCGATCCGGTTGTACGCGGCCACCCAGGACCAGAAGCTGTCGTTTCACCAGGTACACATCCCGGACGGGTCTCGCGTGCAGCATCGTCGATTCTGTGCGGCGGAGGACAAGGAGGTGCCGTACGACGAGATCGGGAAGGGCTACGAAACGGCGGACGGCCAGATGGTGGTCCTGACCGACGAGGATCTCGCCGGCCTGCCACTGCCGAGCGCCCACACCATCGAGGTTCTCGCGTTCGTGCCCATCGAATCCGTCGATCCGATCCACTTCGACCGCACCTATTTCCTCGAACCGGAGAAGTCGGCGGTGAAGCCGTTCGTGATGCTGCGGGACGCGATGGGCAAGTCGGGTCGGGTCGCGGTCACGAAGGTGGCCATCCGCCAGCGGGAGTCACTTGCCCTGCTGCGCGTGTACAAGGACGACATCGTCGTCGAGACGATGCTGTGGCCCGAGCAGGTGCGCACCCCGGACTTCGACTTCCTCGGTGCCGACCCACCCCAGGTCGGTGCGAAGGAGATGAAGATGGCAGCGCAACTCATCGATGCCATGGCCGAACCGGTCTTCGACCCGGACGCTTACCGCGACGAGTACCAGCAGGCGCTGAAGGAACTGGTCCGCAACAAGATCGAAGGCGGCGACACCACGACGCCCCCGTCGGCGGCGGGCACGTCCGACGACGAGGTCTCGAGCCTTCTCGAGGCGCTCGCGAGCAGCGTCGAGGCGTCCCGTGGGGCCACACCCGAGAAGTCCCGGCCGAAGAAGGCGCCATCGAAGAAGGCACCACCCAAGAAGCCTGCAGCGAAGAAGCCTGCGCGTGCTGCGAAGCGGAAGGGGTCGTAGTCGCCGCATTGCCCGGCAGGCGTCGCCGGGTTTGGCCCGGCACCACTCCGGGTACGCCACCACTGCCATGCGACTCGAATTCGGGAGGTGCCAGGGATGGTCGACAGGAACGACTCGGGCAGGAACGAGAAGGACCTACGCCTCGACCAGGCGAGGGTGGACAGGTCGTCCGGTCACCTGACGACGCAACAGGGCGTCGGTGTCACGCACACCGACGATTCGGTGACCGCCGGTCAGCGTGGACCCACCCTCATGGAGGATTTCCATTTCCGGGAGAAGATCACTCATTTCGACCATGAACGCATCCCGGAACGGGTGGTGCACGCGCGCGGAGCGGGCGCCTACGGGGTGTTCCGCCCCTATGACGACGCGCTTGGCCGCTACACGTCGGCGGAATTCCTGACGGACCCCACGGTCGAAACGCCGGTGTTCGTTCGATTCTCGACGGTCGCCGGATCCCGCGGATCGGCGGACACGGTTCGCGACGTGCGCGGTTTCGCGACGAAGTTCTACACCGGCCAGGGCAACTACGACCTCGTCGGCAACAACTTCCCGGTGTTCTTCATCCAGGACGGCATCAAGTTCCCCGACCTGATCCATGCGGTGAAACCGGAACCCGACAACGAGATCCCGCAGGCGCAGTCGGCGCACGACACGTTCTGGGACTTCGTGTCGCTGCAGCCGGAGACGTTGCACACGGTGCTGTGGCTGATGTCGGATCGCGCGCTCCCCCGGAGCTATCGGATGATGCAGGGCTTCGGCGTCCACACGTTCCGGTTGGTCGACGCCGAGGGTCGCGGCACCTTCGTCAAGTTCCACTGGACACCGACGCTCGGGGTGCATTCGCTGCTGTGGGAGGAGTGCCAGCAGATCGCGGGCAAGGACCCGGACTTCAACCGCCGCGACCTGTGGGATGCGATCGAATCCGGCAAGTTCCCCGAGTGGGAGTTGGGTGTGCAGCTGATCCCGGAATCCGACGAGGACGCGTTCCCGTTCGACCTGCTGGACGCGACGAAGCTGGTCCCGGAGGAGACGGTGCCCGTGACACCGGTCGGGAAGCTGGTGCTCAACCGCAATCCGGACAACTTCTTCGCCGAGACGGAGCAGATCGCGTTTCACACCGCGAACCTCGTGCCGGGCATCGACTTCACCGACGATCCGTTGCTGCAGGCCCGCAACTTCAGCTACCTCGACACCCAGCTGATTCGTCTCGGTGGCCCGAACTTCGCGCAGATCCCGGTGAACCGGCCGATCGCCGACGTGGTGACGAATCAGCAGGACGGATACGGGCAGCAGCGAATTCCCAAGGGCCGTACCGCCTACACGGAGAACACACTCGGAGGCGGGTGCCCGGCGCTCGCCGGAGATGAAGGCTTCCGGCCGCATTCCGGGCGGGTGGACGGTCCGCGGACCAGGATCCGGCCCGACAGCTTCCAGGACCACTACAGCCAGGCCCGGATGTTCTGGTCGAGCATGTCCGACGTCGAGCAGAACCACATCGTCGCCGCGTTCGGCTTCGAACTGGGGAAGGTACGGACGGTCGACGTCCGGGCCGGGGTTCTCGCGCAGCTGAACCTCGTCGACCACGCACTGGCGGAGCGGGTGGCCTCGCAGGTGGGTCTGCCTGCGCCGGACCACGACCTGCTCCTCGACGCGGGCGTCCGTTCCCCCGCCCTGTCGCAGCTCGGGGGCGAACCCGCGGGGATCGCCACCCGCAAGGTCGCGGTGCTCGTCGCCGACGGGGTCGATGTCGTCGGTGTGCAGCGGCTGCAGGCAACCCTCGAGGAACAGGGTGCGGTGATCGAGCTGCTGGGACCGACCGAGGGCACGGTCACCGGCGGGTCGGGTGGCTCGTTGCGGGTCGATCGGGCGATCAGCACGATGGGGTCGGTGCTCTACGACGCCGTCGTCCTCCCGTGCGGGCCGTCGAGCGTCGCAGCGCTCACCGAGGACGGCTACGCGGTGCACTTCGTCACCGAGGCGTACCGGCACCTCAAGCCCGTCGCGGCCTTCGGTGCGGGCGTCGACCTGCTTCGGACACTGGGATTCCGGGAGCGGCTCGCGGAGGGCACCGATGTGGTCGCCGAGCGTGGGGTGGTCACCTCCGCCGCGGCGGGCGACGATCTGCCGACGGCCCTGTTCACAGGCTTCGCGGAGGCCGTGGCGGCGCATCGCGCGTGGGACCGCGACACCGCGTGGGTGCCGGCCTGACGGCGGGATCCACGTTTCCCGATCCCGTTCGGTGGGTAGATCGGGAAGATCCGCCCGACAGCGAGGAGGACACCGTGCCGAGGAACAGTTCGGATCCGCACCTGAAGGATCAGGAGTTGTACGAGGAACTGCGCAAGCAGGGTGACTCGAAGGAGAAGGCCGCACGGATCTCCAATGCGGCCGCGGCGCGGGGCCGCAGCAGCGTCGGGCGCAAGGGCGGGCACGGCGAATCGTACGAGGACCGCACCGTGCCCGAGCTGAGGAAGCGAGCGAAGGAGATCGGCTTGACGGGATACTCGTCGATGAACAAGTCGAAGCTGATCAGTGCGCTTCGGAATCACTGATGCCTGTGGATGTCACTGAGCGGAGGTCCCTCTGATGGCGGTGCATGTCGATGTGCGGGCCCGGACCCTGCCGATGCCCCGCGGCCCCGTGTCGTGCTGGGTGATCGCCACGCTCGCGGACGGCCCGCCGGGATCGATGCGCCCGAACCCGGGGCTCGAGCATGCCGACCCGCTGGGCGGCGATCTGCAGCTGGCGCTGCAGGTCTGCTACGAGATCCACTACCGCGGGTTCGTCGGCGTCGACGCGGACTGGGAATGGGATCCGGACCTGATCCGCTTGCGGGGCCAGATGGAACGTCGATTTCTGCGGCGCCTGCGGTCCGAGGTGGCAGGCGGGGCCGACACGGATGCCGAACTCGATGCGGTGTCGGTCGCGGAGGCCGGTGACGGTTCGGTCGCGGCGTACCTGCGCGATCGGGGCACCTGGGACCAGATGCGGGAGTACTTCGCGCACCGGTCGATCTATCACCTGAAGGAGGCGGACCCGCTGGCGTGGGCGATACCCCGGTTGCAGGGGCCGCCGAAGGCGGCGTTCGTCGCGGTGGAGTTCGACGAGTTCGGCGGCGGCGACGGCGAGCGGATGCACTCGCGGTTGTTCTCCGACCTGCTGCGCGCGGCCGATCTGGACACCGGCTATCTCGGGTACTTGGACGACGTTCCGCCGGAGACCCTCGCGACGGTGAACCTGGTGTCGACGTTCGGCCTGCACCGCAGTCTGCGGGGCGCGCTGGTCGGCCACTTCGCGACCGCCGAGGCGACGACCCCGCCGAGCGCCAAGGCGCTGGTCGCGGGGCTCGAGCGGATGGCCGCGCCGGCGGAGTGCGTGCTGTTCTACACCGAGCACATCGAGGCCGATGCCGTGCACGAGCAGGTGTTGCGCCGCGATGTCGTCGATGGGTTGCTGGCCGCCGAACCCGAACTGGCCGCGGACGTCGTGTTCGGTGTCCAGGCCACCGAGCTCCTCGAGGGCAGGCTCGCCGCGCACCTGCTGCACAGCTGGTCGACGGATGCGAGTTCGCTGCTCGCCGTGCGTGAGTCAGTGTCGGGCTCGGGGCTGCCCGAGCGTCGACAATGGACGGATGAGTAGATCCGCGATCGTCTGGTTCCGCCGCGACCTGCGCCTGTTCGATCTGCCCACGCTCCTGTCGGCGGCCGACGACGCGGACAGCGCGGTGGCGTTGTTCGTGCTCGACGACGCGTTGCTGGGTCCGTCGGGCGGGCCGCGGCAACGCTTCCTGTTCGAATGCCTGCGCGCTCTCGACGACGATCTGGGTGGCCGGCTGCTGGTCGTCCACGGCGACCCGGTCGAGGCGGTGCCCGCGGTGGTCGCCGAGTTCGGCGGCGCGTCCGTGCATGTCAGCGCCGATCACGGCCCGTACGGGGCGCGACGCGACGAGGCGGTCGCGGGGGCGCTCGGCGCGGTGCCGCTGATCCGGTCGGGATCGCCGTACGCGGTGTCCCCGGGGCGGGTCGTGAAATCGGACGGGACGCCGTATCGGGTGTTCACGCCGTTCCGTCGGGCCTGGCTCGATCACGGGTGGCGCGCACCCGCGGACACCGGTGCGGGCACCGTCGAGTGGATCGACCCGGCCCGGTCCGCGTTGCGGGTGCCGATCCCGTCGGCCGACGATCCGACCGGGCCGCCTCTCCCCCCGGCCGGTGAATCGGCGGCGCTGCGACGCTGGCAGGAGTTCCGCGACGACGACCTCGCCGGGTACGCCGACGACCGCGACCGACCGGACCTCGACGCGACGAGTCGGCTGTCCCCGTACCTGAAGTTCGGCTGCATCCATCCGCGCACGGTGCTCCGCGATCTCGCGGGCCGCTCCGATGACGCCGCCGCGACACTGCGGAGCGAGTTGGCGTGGCGGGATTTCTACGCGGACGTGCTGCACCACCGCCCGGACACGGCGCGCGGCAATTACAACCACCGCTTCGACGACCTCGAACACGACACCGGCGCGGACGCCGACCGCGCGTTCGAGGCGTGGGCGCAGGGCCGCACCGGGTTCCCGATCGTCGACGCGGGGATGCGGCAACTGCTCGCGGAAGGGTGGATGCACAACCGGGTACGGATGATCGTCGCGTCGTTCCTCACGAAGGACCTGCATGTGCCGTGGTGGCGTGGGGCGCGGCACTTCATGCAACGCCTCGTCGACGGCGATCTCGCGTCGAATCAGCACGGCTGGCAGTGGACTGCGGGCTGCGGCACCGACGCGGCCCCGTATTTCCGGGTGTTCAATCCGACCGCGCAGGGCGAGAAGTTCGATCCGACAGGCGAGTACGTGCGTCGGTGGGTCCCCGAATTGCGCGGTGTCGCGGGCAAACGGGTGCACAGCCTGCCGGACGGTCCACCACCGGGGTATCCGGAGCCGATCGTCGACCACGCGCACGAACGGCGGGTCGCACTCGATCGTTACCGCAGGATCGGTTGACACGCGGACCGTCGCGCCGAGCGGATCGCGGCCCGAGTTGACACGATCTCTCGTATGGCGTTGATCGCGGCTCTGATCGTTGTGGTGACCCTGGTCGTGATGACGACCGGCGCGGTGCCTGCGGTGTTGGCGTTGACGACTGCCCTGGTGGTGGCGGGCATCGTGGGGATCGCGACACCGGCGGAGCTGTTCGCGGGCCTGAGCAACGGTGGTGTCATCACGATCGCCGCGATGCTGGTGATCGCGAAAGGTGTGCTGCACACGGGTGCGGTGTCCCGACTTACGCACCTGCTGTTGTCCGGGGTGCGGACGTCCGGGCAGGTGTTGCGCAGGCTGATCCCGTCGGTCGGAGTGGTGTCGGCGCTGATCAACACCACTCCGATCGTGGCGATGCTGATTCCGGCGGCGAAGGAGTTGCAGCAGCGCACGGGCATTCCTGCGCGAGGACTCCTGCTGCCGGTCGCGCACGCGACGACCCTGGCGGGGTCGGCGACGCTGATCGGTACGAGCTCCAATCTGCTGATCGCGGGTCTCGCGGAGCCCGACGGGGTGCATCTGACGATGTTCTCGTTCGTACCGATCGCGGTTCCGGTGGCGGTCGTCGGCTGGGTGGTGCTGATGGTGACGGCGCCGCGGATGCTGGGTGGGCGACCCGATTCCCACGAGCGGGAGCTGTCCTGGCAGGCGGAGATTCCGATCTCCGCGCGTGCACTCGCGATCGGCCGGACCGCGGCCGAGATGGAGGTGGCGTCGACGGCCGAGTTCGAGTTGGTGGAGATCAGGCGGTGGGGCGACCACGTCGACGCGGACGTGCCGCTGCAGGCGGGCGACACGCTGGTGTTCCGCTCGACGGAGGGTGGTGTGCGGATGCTGTGGGGGAACCCGGTTTTCGGTTTGGCTCCGCAGCGCCTGTTCCTGGTGGCGATCGCCACGAGCGAGCAGAAATCGGTGCGGGACCTCGAGGAGGACGAGGACGTCGTGGTGATCGCGGCGCAGACGACGGGCCTGCTGCGCGAAGCTCCCGCGGAGCCCGGCGAATTGTGCTTGGTCACAGCGGAATCTGCCGACGCGCTCGCCGAGAATCCGTTGGTGGCGCTCTGGCGGGAGTTGGAGGGCACGGCGCCGCAGACCGCGAAGACGTGGCTCGCCGTCGCCATTCTCGTGGGGACGATCGTGTCGGCGTCGTTCGGGCTGGCCGCGGTGGAGCTGTGTGCGGTGGCGGGCGCGGTGCTGATGGTGATCACCGGTGTCCTGACACCCCGGTCCGCGGTTCGGGCGTTGAACTGGAACATCCTGGCGATCATCGCGGGCTCGGTGGGGCTGGGCACGATCGTCGTCCAGAGCGGTCTCGGCGGCTACGTGTCCGACGCGGTCCTCGCGCTGGCGAGCGGCAACACCCTCCTGGTGGTGTTGGTGTTCGTGGTCGGGACGACGCTGCTGACGAACGCGGTCACCAATGCCGCGGCGGCGGCGATCCTGACTCCGATCGCACTGGAGGTTGCGGCGGTCGTGGGACTGAACCCGGTGCTGCTGTTGACGTTGATCGGCACCTGCATCTCGTTCACGTTCCTCAACCCGTACAGCCACCAGTCGAACCTGATGGTGATGAGGCCCGGCGGATACTCGTCGCGAACATTCCTGCGGTTCGGTGTCCCCCTCACCCTCGCCGCGGCGGCGACGGCGATCGGTGTCGGGTGGTCGTTGCTCACGTTCGTGGGGTGATGGCAGGGGGCCGGGCTCCGTAGAGTCGAGGAAGCGCCCCCGGGGAAGGAGTCGGAGATGGGAATCGAGTACTCGTCCACTGTGCCCGAGTCGATCCGGGAGGTGTTCGACTGGCACGCCCGTCCGGGGGCGTTGCAACGGCTGTTGCCGCCGTGGCAGCCGGTGGCGATGGTGTCGGAGTCGATGTCCCTGGCGGACGGTCGCGCCGAGGTGTCGTTGCCGGGCGGGTTGCGGTGGGTCGCCGAGCACGATCCCGGTGCCTACGATCCGCCGCACCGGTTCGTGGACCGCGTCGCCCGCCACGGCCTGGCGTCGCTGCCGGTGGGCGCGGCGTTGTCGTGGCGACACGAGCACACCTTCACCGAGGTCGACGACGACTTCACGCGGATCACCGACCGGGTGGACACCCCGGTTCCGGAGGCGCTGCTCCGGCAGATGTTCCTGTTTCGGCATCGGCAGTGCGCCGACGACCTGGCCGCGCACCGCGAGGCGCGGGAGCGGGGCGCGGTCCCGTCGACCTTCGCGATCACCGGGGCGTCCGGCCTGGTGGGTACCGCGTTGACGGCCTTCCTGACCACCGGTGGGCACCGTGTGGTGCGGCTGGTGCGGCGCCGACCTCGCAACGCCGACGAGCGGCAGTGGAATCCGGACGCTCCCGCCGCGGACCTCCTCGACGGCGTCGACGCGGTGGTGCACCTGGCCGGAGCGTCGATCGCGGGCCGGTTCACCGACAGGCATCGGGCTGCGGTGCGCGACAGCCGGATCGGGCCGACCCGACGACTCGCCGAGGTCGCGGCCGCGACGACGGGCGGCCCGCGTGCGTTCGTGTGCGCGTCCGCGATCGGTGTCTACGGATACGACCGCGGCGACGACACCCTCACCGAGGACTCCGAACGCGGTGACGGGTTCCTCGCGGACGTCGTCGCCGACTGGGAGGCCGCGACCGCGCCCGCATCCGAGGCGGGTCTGCGGGTGGTACGGGTCCGGACCGGGATCGTGCAGTCACCGCGGGGCGGAACCCTGCGGCTGATGCGGCCCCTGTTCGCGGCGGGGCTCGGCGGTCGGCTCGGCTCGGGCACCCAGTGGCTGTCCTGGATCGACATCGACGACCTCGTCGACGTCTACCACCGGGCGCTGACCGATCCGGCGTTGTCGGGACCGGTGAACGCGGTGGCGCCGACCCCCGTCCCCGCGGGCGAATACGCGAAGACGCTCGCGTTCGTCCTGCACAGGCCCGCGCTGCTGCCGGTCCCCGAGTTCGGTCCGCGGCTGCTGCTCGGCGAGCAGGGTGCCCGGGAGTTGGCGACCGCGAGCCAGCGCGTCACGCCGGGTGTGTTGGAGCAGGCCGGGCACCGCTTCCGCCGCGCCGGACTCGAGGAGTCGCTGCGCCATCAGCTCGGGCACATCACGGTCTCACCGTGACCGGGTCGACGCGCATCCTCGTCACCGGCGGCACCGGGTATGTCGGCGGTCGGCTCGTCCCGAAGCTGGTCGAGTCGGGCTACCGGGTGCGGGTGCTGGCCCGAACACCGGACAAGTTGCGAGACGTGCCGTGGGCACGCGACGTCGAGGTGGTGCGCGGCGACCTCGACGACGCCGAATCGGTGCGGCGCGCATCCCGCGACGTCGACGTTCTCTACTACCTGGCGCATTCGATGGGCGGCCGGGGCGGATTCGAGGACGTCGAGCAGCGCTGCGCGCGCAACGTCGCCGCCGCGGCCCGCGACGCCGGGGTCGGGCGGATCGTGTACCTCGGCGGGCTGCATCCGGAGACCGGTGAGTTGTCGCCGCATCTGCGGTCCCGGGCCGCGGTGGGCCGCATCCTCGTCGCCTCCGCGGTGCCGACGCTCGTACTGCAGGCCGGTGTGGTGATCGGATCCGGGTCGGCGTCGTTCGAGATGATCCGCCATCTGAGCAACCGGCTGCCGGTGATGACGACTCCGCGGTGGGTGAACAACCGGATCCAGCCGATCGCGGTGCGAGATGTGCTGCACTATCTCGTCGGCGCCGCGACCGCGTCGTTGCCGCGCAGCCGGGTCGTCGACATCGGCGGCCCCGACATCCTGCGCTACGGCGAGATGATGCAGGTGTACGCGGAGGTGGCGGGGCTGCGACGGCGACGGATCCTGGTGTTGCCTGTGCTGACGCCACGGCTGGCCGGGCTGTGGATCGGGCTGGTGACACCGATCCCGCCCAGCCTGGGCCGGGCCCTGATCGAGTCGGTCGGCACGGACGCCGTGATGCGCGACCACGACGTCGACGAGCTGATCGCGCGCCTGCCGGGCGGGCTGACCGGCTACCGGGAGGCCGTGCGGTTGGCGTTGCGGCGCATCGAGCGCGGCGACGTCGAAACGACCTGGGCGAACGCGTCGTCGGCGCCCGCCGACCCGTTGCCCTCCGATCCGGACTGGGCGGGTGCGACGGCGTTCGTCGACGAACGTCACCTCGACTGCGCCAGTGACCCCGCATCGGTGTGGGCGGTGGTCGAGGCCATCGGAGGCGAGAACGGCTGGTACTCGTTCCCGCTGGCGTGGGCGGTGCGGGGTTGGCTCGACCGGGCCGTCGGCGGCGTCGGTCTGGTGCGGGGTCGCCGCCACCCCCACACCCTGCACACCGGTGACGCACTGGACTTCTGGCGTGTCGAACGGATCGACCGGCCGGAGTTGTTGCGATTGCGGGCGGAGATGCGTGCGCCCGGCGGCGCGTGGCTCGAATGGCAGCTGACGGCCCTGCCCGCGGGTGGCACACGGATCCGGCAGCGCGCGGTCTTCCTGCCCAAAGGTGTTGCGGGGCGGCTGTACTGGTACTCGCTGGTCCCGTTCCATCGGGTGATCTTCGCGGGCATGCTCGAGAACATCGCCGGCGCGGCCGGCAGACAGTAGCGGCCGACCGTGACCGGATGCCGGCGCCGCCGGGCGCGCGACGTGTTGCCGGCGCCGTCGGCGGGTGGGCAGCCGGCGGCGCCGGGTCCGTGACCTACACCGTGCAGAGGGGGCGGATGTCCTGCAGGCCCCCGGTGGTCGGGGAGGTCAGCATCAGGCACGAGTTGTAGCCCCGCGCCTCGACGACGTGCCGGATCTCCTGCCAACGTGCCGTGTCCACGGCCGGGGTCCGGGACAGCACGAAGCCGGAGAGTCGGCTGGGGTCGCCGACGAGCGCCCACGAGTAGTCGTCGGCGATGTGGGCGACGAGGTAGTTGCTCGGCCCGTCCGGCGCGCTCTGTCCCGGCACCGACGGGAACGAGACGTGCAGTTCGGCGGGTCCGTTGACGCGGGCGTTGCCGACGATGCCGCGCCGGCCGCCGGTGACGGTGGTGCACGAGTTCTCCACGCGCACGTCGCGGTCGTCGACCAGGCTGTACCGGGCGGTGGTGTCGCGCACGCAGTCGAGGTTGAAGGGTGCCGGGTTGGCGGCGAGTTGGTGCCAGGTGCCGAGGTAGCGGGGCAGGTCGACCCGCTCGACCGGGGTGAGAGGTGTCCCGGGCGCGGTCTGCGCGGCGGCGGTCCCGGCCAATGACAGGGCGGCGGCGCAGCAGGTGATGGTCGTGGCGATTCGTCCGGTCCAGTTCACGTCACGTGCTCCTACGGTCGGGTGGTGGCGCGGCCACCGGCGGCGGGTGGGTGTCCACCGGTATTCGGAGCCCAACCCGTCCCGGACGGGTGCCACCGATCACGTTTGACGAAACCCATCCGGCGGGGGTCCGGCTCCGAACTCCGGTCATGACGATTCCTTCAGCGCCGCCGGGCCGGTCCGTCGCGGTGATCGGCAGCGGCGTCGCGGGCCTGACCGCCGCGTACGTCCTGGCCAAGCGCGACCGGGTGATCCTGTTCGAGGCCGATTCCCGGTTGGGCGGCCACGCGCACACCCACGACGTCGACCTCGGTGACGGGCGGCAGGTGCCGGTGGACACCGGGTTCATCGTGCACAACGACCGCACCTACCCGACGCTGTGCGCGCTGTTCGACGAGCTCGGCGTGGCGACGCAGCCGACGGACATGTCGATGTCGGTGCGCTCGGAGATCACCGGCGTCGAATACGCCGGGGCGAAGGGGATTTCCGGCCTGTTCCCCACCGCACGGTCGCTGACGCGGGGTCGGCACCTCCGGATGCTCGGCGAGGTGGTGCGGTTCCACCGGGCGGCGCGGGCGCTGCTCGACGCCGACACGGAACGGGACGGCGAAACCCTCGGGTCCTTCCTCGACCGGCTGCGGTTCTCCCGGTATTTCGCCGACCACTTCATGACCCCGCTGGTCGCGGCGGTGTGGTCGTGCGATCCGGCCGTCGCGCTGCGGTATCCGGCGCGCTACCTGCTGACGTTCCTCGACCACCACGGCATGCTCACCGTGTTCGGGTCGCCGCCCTGGCGGACCGTCACGGGCGGGTCCGCCCGGTACGTGGAGAAGGTCGCCTCGACACTGCACGAGGTGCGCACCGGCACTCCGGTGCAGCGGCTCGAGCGCCTCCCCGACGGGGTCCGGATCACCGCGAACGGTGAGCCGCGCCGTTTCGACGCGGCCGTCGTCGCCGTCCACCCTCATCAGGCGCTGAGACTGCTGGACTACCCGACCACCGCCGAGACGGACGTGCTGGGTGCGATCACGTACTCGACGAACATGGCTCGGCTGCACACCGACTCGTCGCTGCTCCCCCGCGCCGCTGCGGCCCGCGCCTCCTGGAACTACCTGATACCCGGTGGCGACGCGGCGGGTGTCGTCGTCACCTACGACATGAGCCGGCTGATGCGCCTGAACGTGCCCGACCGCCGGTTCCTGGTCACCCTCGGCGGCGGCGACCGTGTCGACCCCGCGACGGTGATCGCCGAGATGACCTACGAGCATCCGCTGTACACACCCGAATCGGTGGCCGCGCAGCGGCGCCTGCCCGAACTCGGCACCGACACCGTCGCGTTCGCGGGCGCCTACCACGGCTGGGGATTCCACGAGGACGGCGCCGCGGCGGGACTGCGGGCGGCCCAGCGCATCGGGGCCGCGGCGGGCGTACTGGTGGGGGTGGCGTCGTGACCACGCCCGCGCTGTACCGCACCCGGATCCGGCACGTCCGGCGGACCCCGCTGCGGCACGCTTTCGCCTATCGCGGCTACAGCTGGTTCGTCGATCTCGACGACCTGCCGCGGCTGCCGGTGTGGTTGCGGCCCTTCGCGCGTTTCGACGGACGGGACCACTTCGGTGGAACGGGCTCGCTCCGCGCCGGTCTCGACGACGTGCTCACCGGCGCCGGACTGGACCCGGGGACCTGGCGGGTGACGGCGCTGCTGATGCCGCGGATGCTCGGCTATGTGTTCAACCCGCTGAGCGTGTACTGGTGCCACGACCGTGACGGTGCGCTGCGGTGCGTGGTCGCGGAGGTGCACAACACGTACGGCGGCAGGCATCCCTACGTCCTGTTCCCCGACGGCGACGGGCGGGCCGAGGCGGCCAAGGAGTTCTACGTCTCGCCGTTCAATGCGGTCGAGGGCACCTACACGCTGCGGGTGCCGGAGCCGGGTGAGCGTCTCGCGGTGTCGGTGACCCTGCACCGCGACGGGCATGCACCGTTCGTCGCGTCCATGCAGGGACGGCGGACCCCTGCCACAGCGGTCCGGGTGGTCGGGGCGGTCCTGCGTTCCCCGTTGGCGCCGCAGCTGGTGGCCGCCCGCATCCGTGTCCAGGGTGTCGCGCTGTGGTTGCGCGGTCTGCCCGTCGTTCCCCGCCCGACCACCCCGACACCGAACCTGGAGGCCAGCCGATGACCGTCACCCACACCCACGGTGCCGGCACAGCACCGGATCCCGTGCGGTGGCCGGACATCGCACGGGTCCCGTCCGGTGCGTCGGCGCGGCTCGGCGCGCCGATCGCCGCCCGCCTGTTCCGCCGCGCCGTGTCCCGCCTCGACGTGCGGGTCGCCCTCCCGGACGGAACGAACCTCGGTTCGGGTGATCCGTGCGCACCGCTCATGCGGGTGCACCGCCCTGCCGCGTTCGCGCGCCGGGTCGCGGCGGACGGCTTGATCGGATTCGGTGAGGCGTACATGGCGGGCGACTGGGACGCCCCCGATCCGGCGGCGGTGCTGACGCCGTTCGCGGCGTCGGCCGCCTCGCTGGTCCCGCGCGCGCTGCAGGTGTTGCGTCCCCTGGTGTTGCCGGGCCAGCCGGCCGCGGAACGCAACTCGGCGGAGAACACCCGCTCGAACATCTCCCGGCACTACGACCTGTCCAACGAGCTGTTCGCGCTGTTCCTCGACGACACGATGACCTATTCGAGTGCGCTGTTCGGTGAGGTCCCCGCGCGATGGGACACGTTGGAGTCCGCGCAGCACCGCAAGATCGACCGACTGCTCGACGAGGCCGGTGTCGGCGCGGGGACGCGGCTGCTCGAGATCGGAACCGGCTGGGGTGAACTCGCCGTCCGTGCGGCGCGACGAGGCGCACACGTCCGGTCGGTGACGCTGTCGAGCGAGCAGCAGGACCTGGCGCGTCGCCGCGTCGCTGCCGCCGGGTTCGCGGACCGGGTGGACATCGACCTGCTCGACTACCGCGGCGTGCGCGGCGAGTACGACGCGGTCGTGTCGGTGGAGATGATCGAGGCCGTCGGATTCGAGTACTGGCCGACGTACTTCGAGACGATCGACCGGGTGCTCGTCCCCGGCGGACGGGTGGCGCTGCAGGCGATCACGATGCCCGATGCGCGGATGCGGGCCACCCGCGGCACCTACACCTGGATCCACAAGTACATCTTCCCCGGCGGTCTGCTGCCGTCCACCGAGGCGCTGGAGCAGGCGGCGGCGCACACCGCCCTTCGCACGGAGGGACGGCTCGGGTTCGGCTCCGACTACGCGGACACCCTCCGGTTGTGGCGGGAGCGGTTCACGGCGAACGCGGATGCCGTGGCCGGGTTGGGTTTCGACGCCACGTTCCGGCGGATGTGGGAGTTCTACCTCGCCTACTCGGAGGCCGGCTTCCGATCCGGGTACCTCGACGTCCAGCAGATCACCCTGACGAAGGGCGGTGCGTCGTGAGCGCCGCGGCGAACCTCCTGGTCGTGTCGGCGGCGAGCCTGGCGGTCCTGGTGCTGGTCCAGACAGGTGCGTTCGCGGTCGGGCGCCGCATCGGTCGCGTCAACGTCGTCGATGTCGCATGGGGAATCGGATTCGTCCTCGTCGCCTTCGTCGCGGCCGTCCTCGGCGACGGCGACGTCGGGCGTCGGTGGCTGCTGTTCGTGCTCGTCGCGGTGTGGGGGGTGCGGCTGAGCATCCACATGCACCGCAAGTCGGTCGGCAAGGGTGAGGACCCCCGGTATCGCGACCTCCTGGAGCGGGCGGGTGGCGCGTCGACCGCGACGGTCGTGTTGCGGGTGTTCGCGATCCAGGGTGCCTCGCAGTGGTTCGTGTCGCTGCCACTGCAGGTCTCCGCGGTGCTCGGCATCACGAGTGGGGTCGGGACGGTCGCCGTCGCTGCCGGGCTCGTGCTGTGGGTGGTCGGGGTGACGTTCGAGGCCGTCGGCGACCGGCAGATGCTGCGCTTCACCCGCGACCCCGCGAATCGCGGTCGCATCATGGACCGCGGACTGTGGGGATGGACGCGGCACCCCAACTACTTCGGCGACGCCTGCCTCTGGTGGGGCGTGTGGCTGATCTGCGCGTCGGTGTGGCCCGGCGTACTGACCGTCCTGTCGCCGATCCTCATGACGTACTTCCTGGTGTACGCGACGGGTGCGCGGCTGCTGGAGAAGTCGATGGCCGCCCGCCCGGGCTACCGCGAATACCAGGACCGCACGGCATTCTTCGTGCCCCGGCCACCGAGAGGGTGATCGCCGTGCCGTCGCAGCGTCCCGGTGGGTCTGTCTTGAGCCCGCCAACCCGCCCGGATAGGCTTCCGTCCGATGAGCGGACAGGACGCATGACCGGCGTGAGCGGTGACACCGACACACTCGCGACCCTGCTTCGGCGCGTCTCCGGGCAGGACGAGGACGCGTTCGCCCGCTTCTACGACCTGACTCGGGCTCGGGTGTACGGAATGGTGCTGCGGGTGCTGCGCGACCCCGGGTACAGCGAGGAGACGACGCAGGAAGTGTTCCTGCAGGTCTGGCGGACCGCGGGAACGTTCGACTCCGCGCAGGGGTCGGCGCTGTCGTGGGTGATCACCCTCGCGCATCGGCGGGCCGTGGACCGGGTGCGCTCGGAGCAGTCCGGGTCGGATCGGGAGTCGCGCTATCACGCGGCTGCCGTCGACGCGCCGTTCGACAGTGTCACCGAGGAGGTGACCAGGCGGGAGGACCGGCAGCTGGTGGTGCGCTGCCTCGGCACCCTCACCGACCTGCAACGGCAGTCCCTCGAACTCGCCTACTATCGCGGTCTCACATATCGTGAAGTGTCCGAACAACTTTCGGCGACCCTGCCGACCGTCAAATCCAGAATCCGGGACGGCCTGCTCCGCCTGCGTCAGTGCCTCGGGGGTGAGCAGCGATGACCGAGCGCACCCTCCCCGGCGACGCCGGAAACGACAGGCTGGATCTGGCCGAGGTGTACGCCCTCGACGCGATCTCGGACGACGAACGAGCGCAGATCGACACCGCGCTCGCCGCTGCGCCGCCGGCGGAGGCCGCCGAGTTCGCCCGCCGCGTCGGCGAGGCGCGCGAAACGATGGCCGAGGTGTCCGAGGCGACCGCGACCGAACCGCCCGCGCACCTGCGGGCGACCATTCTCGCGGCGGTGGCAGCCGACCGCCCGGCGGCCGAACCCGTCGACCTGGCAACCAGGCGCCCCCGCCGGATGCGCACCGCACTGCTCACCGCGGCCGCCGCCGTCGTCGTGGCGGTCGGGGGTGGCGTCGTCGCCACTCGCATTCTCACCGACGAGCCCGCGCCGACGGCCGAGCAGGTGTTCGCCGCCGACGACGTGCGCACCTCGTCCGGTGCCATCGAGGGCGGCGGCACCGCGACCGTCGTGTACTCGAAGGACGCGGACGCCGGAGTGCTGGTGATGAACAACGTCACCCCGCCCGAACCGGGCACGGTCTACCAGATGTGGCTGGTCCAAGGATCCGACATGGTGCCCGCGGGCACCATGGACGCGGCGACCGTCGCCCCGTCGACGACGGCGGTGCTCGACGGGATCGGCGAGGCCACGGCGCTCGCGTTCACAGTCGAACCGCCCGGCGGGTCGACGCAGCCGACGGGCGCGCCCTTCGCGGAGCTCCCCCTCACCTGATCCCCCGGCCAGCGCGTCATCCCGAGCGCTGGAACTGCTCCTGCTGCGGGCCCGTGCCGCGTCCGCGGGTATCAGTCGCCCGATCTTCGTCACGGATCAGGGCGGCGAACTCCGCACGGTTCGTGAGACCCAGCCTGATGCCGGCGCGGTAGATGTGTCCCTCGACGGTGCGGACGGACATCCCCAGGCGGTCGGCGATCTGCTGGTTGGACAACCCCTGGGCGACGAGAGAACCGACCTCACGTTGCCGGGCGGTCAGCGGCAGCGGTCGGACGGCCGACGCCAGCGCCGGGGTGCGGGCGCCCTCGCAATCCTTCGCCAGCCGATGCGCACGCGCGGAGGCGGTGCTCGCGGACCCACGCAGCCCGCGTCGGGTGTAGGCGATGGTCGCCTGCGCGGCGGCATCGGCCGCGGCGAGCAGGTCCCCCATCTGCTCCAGCCGCTCGGACACCTCGAGCAGGGCGTGGGCGTCGTCGGCGGCGAGTGCGGCCGCCTGCGCGGCGGCGGCGGGGGCTCGTGGCCCGTCCACCATGGTGGCGAGTTCGGTCAGTCGGTCGGTGACGGTGCGGTCCCCGAAGCACACCGCGGTGTGCAGCGCATATACCTCGTGCGCGAGCTGCCCTGACGCCCCCGCGGTGTCGGCGGCCTCATGCGCCAGCGCGATCGCCTCGCTGACCGTACCCTGGGCGGCCGCCACCCACGCCCGGGTCAGGATGATCTCCGGTTGGACCACGTAGAGCGAGTTCGGCACCCGGTGATCGTGGATGGCCGTGTCGAGAGCCGACGATTCCCGCTCGGCGGCGACCGCGTCACCGGACATGGCCACCGCCTGCGTCAGATACAGCTGACACGTGACCGCCCAGGTTGGTTGGTTGCACGCTCCGAGTCCTGCGTACGCTTCCCGCAGCCGACGCCTCGCGAAGCGCAGCTTTCCGCGCCCAAGCGCGGTGTGACCAACCAGGAACATCGTCACGAGTTGTCCCTGCCCGGGCACTTCCCAGGTGTCCTCCCGCTGCTCATGCGCGAGAGCCTCGGCTTCGTCGAGGTATCCCCCGAGGCGCAACGCGTTGATCTGGCAGAGCTTGACGGGCTGAAGCAGCAGGCGCCCCTGCGCTGTCCGGGTCGCAGCCGTGGCAGCCCGGTCGACGACCGGGCCGATCTCGTCGACACGGCCCACCACCCCGAGACCCAGCGTCAACCCCCAGGTCGCCATCACGACCGAATTAGCGGACAGTGACGGCGATGCGAGCGCCTTCGTTGCGGCACGGATTGCGTCCACGAGCCGGCCGAGTTCAGCCGCAATTGGTGCGCGCAACGCGTCCAGCTCGGGGCCGGCGCCGATCGTCCGTGCGAGCGATTCGACCGCGTCCAGCGTGGCCTTGGCCCGATCGGGCCGGCCGAGCGTCCAGAACAGATTTCCCGCCCGCAACAGGGCTATCTGTACCCGCTGCTCATCGGTGCACGCTCTCGCCGCCAACGCCGCCGCCTCACGCTCGGCATCTTCCCCCTGGTCATTCAGGCACAGGGCATAGACGAGGAGGAAATGCGGAACGAACCCACCGCCGGCGCGTACCGTTGCCCCGGCGAGCCGCGCCGCCAGGCCGGTGTCGCACAGCTCCAGTGCCCGCTGGGCGGCCGCGGTGAACAACTGCGGATCCGACTCGCCGTCGGCGCCCAACGCGGCATCGGCGGCGAGTGTGAGCACCGCGCGGCGCAGAACATCCGCTCCGCCGTTGTCGTCGGCTTCCCCGAGCGCCTGCGCCACACGGCGGCACACCCTGGCAGCGCGCAGCGGCCCTGTACGCAGTCGGCGCACCTCCCCGTACAGCGGATGCGCGAGTCGGGCCTGCAGCGGACCGGTTTCGCCGGCCACACTCACCACACCGCGTGCCTCGGCCTGCTCGACCGCGTCCCGATCGGTCAGGTCTGCCAGCACGGATACCGGAAGCGGCTCACCGAAGGCAAGGACGTCCACCACCTCCCGCACCGGCTCCGACAGGCTCCCCATCCGGTCCTCGATGAGCTCGGACAGACTCTGGGACACCAGCGCTGGTCCCTCCCAGCGCCATACACCGCCGACCTGCCGCAGGCGAGTGGACTCGAGGCCGCTGTCGACCAGTTGCCGCAGATACAGGGCACTGCCCCGGGCCAGCGCACCCAGGCGGGCCGAGGTGGCGCTGTCCACCGGCCCACCGAGGACCAACTCGAGCAACGCCGCCGTCTCGGTTGCCGACAACGGCTGCACGTCGCACCGGTCGAGGTACCCGTCCTTCCACAGCCCGGTGATCGCATCGGGCGCCGATTCTCCGCTCCGCAGCGTCAGGATCACGGTTGCGGCCCGGCGAACCGCGAGATGCTGAACGAGAGACGACGACAGGTCATCGAGAAGGTGCGCATCGTCGACCGCGACCACCACTCCGGCCCTGCCCGCCCTGTCGACCAACGCGGCGATGGCACGCTGCACCACCAGGGATGGGGCCTGGCCCGTCACGCTCAGCACGCCCGAGAACGCGCCCAGCGGTAGTGCCCTCGCGGACGCCGTCGCTGGAATCCACCTGGTCAGCGCTCCGCGGCGTGCGGCCAACGACAACGCTTCCTGTGCGAGTCGTGTCTTTCCCACGCCCGCCGCACCCGCGAGCACAATGCCCCGTGATCCATCTGCCCGGCGCAGGCCACGTTCGATGAACTGCAGTTCCTCTTCCCGCCCGATGAGCGGCCACGCCGCACCCATGTGCAAATCCTAGAAGCGCAGCGGTCGCGCTCGAGGCCGATTCACCGGCTCCGCCCAATCCTGGTGGCGCGTCGCAGCACTCGACACCACCGCCGAAATCGATAAAGACATCCGCGAATCCATCGTCGGCGGCCAGCCACAGGCACGAGAGGTGGCCACCATCAGACACAGCCCCCTCGACCCGAAAGCGGCTGAGGTCGACCGGAACGACCCCGACGTCGCGCTCCGCTCCGAGCGGGAACCGAACAGGTGGACACCCTGAACTCAGCGACTCACGGCCTTCTTGTAGCGGTGGATCGCGAACGGCACGAACACGATCAGCATCAGCGCGATCCACAGCAGCGTCGCCACGATCGGGTTCTGCAGGGGCCACGCCTGCGGCGGCGGCATCTGCGGGGCGGTGTTTCCGAACAGGTTCCGCACCGCCTGCGTCAACGCGGACACCGGGTTCCACTCCGCGATGACCTGCAGCACCGGTGGCATCGACGACGGATCGACGAAGGTGTTCGCGATGAACGAGAGCGGGAAGATCACCATGAAGCTGGCGTTGTTGAACACCTCGGGGGTGCGGACCCACATGCCGACCACCGCCATCACCCAGGACAGCGCGTACGCGAACAACAACATCAACGCGTAGGCGGCGGCCGCCTCGAGGACCGACGAGTGGATGCGCCATCCGATGACCAGGCCGGTCAGCGACATCACGACGAGGCTGATGACGTTGATGATGACATCGGTGGAGGTGCGGCCGATGAGCACCGCGGACGGCGCCATCGGCAGCGACCGGAACCGGTCGATGATGCCCTTCTGCAGGTCCTCGACCATGCCGAGTCCCGTCCAGGTGGCGCCGAAGATGACGGTCTGGGTGAAGACGCCCGCGATGAGGAACTCGCGGTACGACATGCCGGGAACCTCGATGGCGCTGCCGAACACGAACGCGAACAGCAACACGAACATGATCGGCGACAGCACCGTGAAGACGATGAGGTCGGGAACCCGCTTGATCTTGATGACGTTTCGCTTGGCGATGGTCAGTCCGTCGGACGCCACCATCTGCATCGCGTTCATTGCGCCGCCCCTTCCCTGCCGTCGCGGTCCCTGCTGTCGCGGTCCCTGCTGTCGCGGTCCTCGTCGTCCTGCGCCTCGTGCCCGGTCAGGGACAGGAACACGTCGTCGAGGGTCGGTTTGCGCAGGGCGATGTCGGTGACGGCGATCCCGGCCGCCGACAGTCGGGCCAACGCCGCCGCCAGCGAGTCCGCGCCCCCGTCGACCGGAACCACGACCTTTCCGGTGGCGGATTCCACCTGAATCTCGCCGACGGCCAACGGGTCCAGCTCGATCCGCAGGTCTGGCAGGCGGGCTGCGTCGGCCAACCCGAGTTCGATGCGTTCCCCGCCGACCAGGTTCTTCAGTTCGTCCGCGGTGCCCCGCGCGATGACCGCGCCGTGGTCGATGACGGCGATCCGGTCGGCGAGCCGTTCCGCCTCGTCCATGTACTGCGTCGTCAGCAACAGCGTGGTGCCCTGGGCGACGAGCTCGTCGATGACGTTCCACAGGCCGATCCGGGCGCGGGGATCGAGCCCGGTGGTCGGCTCGTCGAGGAACAGCACCGGCGGTGTCGCGACGAGCGCGCCCGCGAGGTCGAGGCGGCGGCGCATGCCACCGGAGTAGCCCTTCACGGGCCGGTCCGCGGCGTCGGTGAGGTCGAACTGGTCGAGCAGTTCCCGGGCCCGCCGCTGACTAGGTTTCGTACCCAGGTGATACAGCCGGCCGACCATCTCGAGGTTCTCGAACCCGGTCAGGTACTCGTCGACGGCCGCGTACTGGCCCGACGCCCCGATTCGGGAACGCAGTTTCCCGGCGTCGGCGACGACGTCGAGACCGTCGACGCGGGCGATGCCGCTGTCCGGGACCAGCAGGGTGGTCAGCACCCGCACCGCCGTGGTCTTGCCTGCCCCGTTGGGGCCGAGGAGCGCCGTCACCGTTCCCGCGGGGACGGTCAGGTCGATGCCGTCCAGGGCGGTGACGGTGCCGTACCTCTTGACCAGGCCCTCCACGACGATGGCGTCGGCCATGTGTGTCCTCCCTCGCTGATCGGTCGAACTTGTTCGTCAGTCGAAACAGGAGCTGTAGCCACCGGTTTCGTAGGTGTCGGTGTCGCAATAGACGGCGCGCGGGTAGTACTCACCCATCGACGTGGCCGGGGCCACGCCGCTGTCCTGGGACGCCTGCACGGAATGCGGATAGAACTGCGGGCTCGGCAGCATGTGCCGCAGGAACAGCACCTTCTTCGCGACGTCCGTCGACCCCCACGGCAGCACGGTCACCGCCGGATCGGCGGCGGCCGAGGCAGGGACGTCCTCGGGGGCGGCGATCACGTACGTGTAGTAGCCCGAATCGTCCACGGCCGTCTGGAAGTCCGCGGCGCAGGCGACCACCGGATACGGAGACACGAGGTCGTTCTGGCACATCGACCAGTACCGCACCTGCGTACCGGGTTCGGTGACCGGTGTCCCGGCCCTGGTGTCGGGGAACGTCGGTGCGCGGCCCCGGACGACGACGATGCGGCCCGGCTGATGGGTCAGCGCGGCGCCGACGTACTTGTTGTCGCCGTTGGGAAACAGGCCCGACGTGCTCGCCGGGTTGACGAACGTGGCCTCCGGGGTGTTGCCGGGGAATGCGCCTGCCGCCGCGGACGCGAGGACCGAATCGAACGCGGACGCGGCGGCGCCGCCGATCGGGCCGCCGGTGACCGCCGCCGGGTCGAAGGGGGTGCTGCAGGTGGTGACCTCGACGGTGCGTCCGGCGCGGGTCAGGCTCACCTGCGGCAGCGGCACCCCACCCGCCGGGGACGCCGCGTCGTCCGGAACGTAGACGCGGATGATGAGGAACCCGGCCGGAAGGCGTTGCGCGCCCGCGCCCGTCGGCAGCGCGGCGATCTCGTTGCGACCGTGGTCGGCCGGCCCGGTGGTGACGGTGGCGTGCCAGCGCCGCCGATCCGGCGGCAGCGAGGTGGCGGTGGGGTCGGCGAACGGGTTGCCGCTCCCGGAGTCCGGGGTGATCTCGTTGTCGCGCAACGTGTCCACGGTGTCGAAGTCGGTGCCGTAGGTGTTGAGCGACATGTACCGGGCGTACGGGTACTCCCCGGCGAGGGTGATGCGGTCACCGGCGAGCAGGGTGTACGGCAGCACCCAGTAGGTGGCGTTGGCGTCAGGGAACGCGACGTTCAAGGTGGTGGCGTTCGACATGAACTGCCACGCGCACCCGAGTTCCGGTGCCGCGGTGGACGGTGGCGCAGCGGCGACCGCCCCGCCGACGACGGCGAGGGCCGCGAGCACCGCGGACAGGCGCATCCCCACACCGTACGGGCACCGGTCCGGCCGCACAACGGACACGGTAGCCGAGTGGCAGTGACGATCAGCGGGATACCGCCCTCACCGGAACGTATCGGCAGCGGCTCGAACTCGCTCGAAATGTCTGGACGTGCTGTCGACGTCGCTGATCGCGAGGTTGTCGTTGCCGCGGGTCATCCCGGCGGCGCCGTCGATCATCTCCCGAACGATGTCGGCGTGTCCGGCATGGCGTGCCGTTTCGATGTTCATGTGCAGCAGGATCTGATGAAGCGTGACGTGCTCCTGGGGCCACCCGGGCACCGATCCTGGCGAGTCGAGATCGAGGGTCTCGAACGTTTGCTCGGCATGCTTCCACGATCGACGGTAGAGACCGTCGACGATGAACTCGGTCGACTGCTCCGGCGTCGCCCACATGTCCGCGTTCGCCGAGGCCCCGGGGGTCGCCCAGGGCAACTCCACCGGGGCCGGGCGGCCGAAGACATAGCCGAAGTAGCCGAATTCGCATCCGGCCAGGTGCTTGACGAGACCGAGCAGGTTCGTGCCGGTGGGCGTCAACGGGCGTCGAAGGTCGTACTCCGACAGGCCGTCCAGCTTCCACAGGACCGACTCCCGCAGCACCTGCAATCGCTGAATCAGGTCGGACTTGGACTCGGCTTCGGTGGTCACGACCGCAGCGTATCGGCGCCGCTCCCCGAATCGCCCGTATCTCCGCTGCGCGTCCCGGTCCGCCCGCGGACAGACGGTTCGACACTCTCTGCCGCATCTCGACACCGGTTGGGTCGTCCCCGCGGGTACGGGGCGAGCCGGAGGCGTGGACCGGGGCCCGCGTTTGAAAGCGCCCGTCTCGGGAACCCCGTCGGGAGCGAAGGAAGGTGTGCGATGAGGATCATCATGGTTCTGGTACTCGTCTGGTTGGTCATCGGTGCGATCGCCGCTGCTCAGCGCGGATACTTCGGTTCCGAGCCCGGAAACTGTGCGGACGCGGGCACCATCGCGGTTACCGTCCTGGCTGGACCGCTGAACTACTTCGGCGTCAATCCGAAGATCACCGACTGTCAACTGCCGCAACCGAGCCAGTGACCGGCTGGGTGGGTGCCGTCACCGTTCTCCGACCTCGCATCAGGGCCGGTCGCGCCACCCGACGAGCACCGTGTGCACCGCCTCGGCGCCCTGCAGCGGATCCGGTGGTGCGGGCAGGTCGGCCGGGTACAGCAGGAACGGGGTGGTCTGCGGCCCGCCGAGGCCGCCGTGCGACCCGACCTGCTCCTCGAACGCCGCGACCTCCCCGGTGTCCGGCCAGAACCGTCCGCCGACCATGATGTCGGCGACGTTGTCGAACCCGTCGGTGCGCCGCACCCGGTCGAGGGCGCCGGGGCCGAACTCGGCGAGCGGATCACGGCCGGTGACCTGCCCGGTGTCGACGTCGACGGCGCCCGCGTCGCCGAGGACGACCGAGCCGCCGTCCTCGCGGCCGACGAGGATGAACCCGACGCCGGGGTGGGCGGTGAGCGCGGGCAGCAGGCCCGGATACCGGGCGTCGATCCAGGCACGGGTGGCCCGTTCCGGGCGCTCCGGGAAGCTGATCAGTCCGAGGTTCCCCGATGCGAGCACCACGGGCGTTCCGGGCGGACCGGCCGCGGAGGTGTCCGTGGCGCCGGCACCCAGGCTGGCTTCGACGTAGCCGAGGCCCTCGGCGCCGCGGCCCTTCGTTCCTGTCGTCGCGGCGGCGCGTGACCGGGCGGAAGCGGAGGGAAGTTCCCCGCACGCCCGCAGCACCAGCTGCTCGAGGCTTTCGCCGTACCGGTCGGAGAACGTGGCGCCCTGACTCTGGCCGTGATCGGAGAGCACCACGATCCGGTACGCGCGGACCGTCTGCGTGGCGACGGCGATGATCATCCCGATCTCCGCGTCGAGTTTGCGCAGGACGGCGCGGGTTTCGGGGCGTTCGACCCCGGAGTGGTGGGACACCTCGTCGTAGCCGACGAGATCGACGTAGATCGCGGATCTGCCCGCGACCAGGTCACCGACGACGGCGGAGACGACGACGTCGGTCTCGACGACGGTGGTGAAAGCCCGCACCAGCGGGTAGAGGCCGCCGCGCCGCACCCGTGGGGTGACATCACGGCGACGCTGCTGGAAGGCCTGCCGGATCTCCCTCAGCACCTCGGCGACGAACCGGACGGTGGTGCGGACGGCGCCCGCCGGGTCGGCGAAGTAGTGGGCGTATCCGGCGGCGCCGCCGCCCATTCGGGCGCCGCGCATGCGGCTGACGACGAGGACGTTGTCGGCGGCGCCGCCGGTGAACAGGTTGCCGCGACTGGCGCCGTCGCCGCCGGAGAGCAGGCCGGGGAGGTGCCCACGTTCGACTTCGCGGGCGGCGTTGTCGGCGGGATTGCTGAACACGGCGACGGCGCCGCGGGTCTTGTCGTACCAGCGGAACGCGGGCACGTTGTGGTTGTCGCCGTGCAGGATTCCGAGTTGGCTGGCTCCGGTCTGGCTGCTCCAGTCGGTGTGCCACGGGGTGAGGACGTGCGATCGATCGTGGACCAGCGCGGCGAGGTTCGGGACGACGCCGTCTCGGATGGCACGCTGGAGCACGGCGTGGCCAAGGCCGTCGATCTGGATGCACAGCAGTCCGGGACGGTCGGTGTCGCTCCCGGGTGTTCCACTCCGGCGGAGACGGGATCGGTTACGCCGCACCAGCATCATCCGGTACGTGTCGTTGCGGCGGGCGGCGATGGCGCCCTCGACGCCGGAACCGACCAGGGAGAGCACCAACGCCAGGGCGAGGAGGTCGCGGGACCGGTCGACGGTCGCGAGCGGCGCCACCCACACCGCGATCACCATGATCAGCCAGTTCCCGGCGAACGCCCCGACGAACAGCAGCGCCGGCCCCACCCACAGCATGGCCCGGATCAGCAGCGGCCACAGGACCACCGACAGGACGCCGAACACGAGGGCCAGGGTCAGCGCCGCGGGGACCGTAGCGAGGAGGCCGCCGCCCGGTACCGCGGCGAGGCGGACGCCGGGCAGCAGCCAGTCCGTGAGGATCAGTGCAGCGGCGGACACCAGCCACAGGACGAGGAACTCCGTGGTCACTCTGGCGACGGTTCCGACGGTGCGCACGGTCGGATCGTAGGGCGGCAGCGGTGTTACGGTCGTCAGGCACGCGCAGGGGCAAGCGCGGCGACGGGGTGTGTGATGGCAGTGGACATCCGGTGGCTCGGCCACGCGACGGTCGCGATCGCGGACGGCCCGACGACGGTACTGACCGATCCCGTGTTGACGGGCCGCGTGGGGCATCTGCGGCGGCGCCGCGGGGAGGATCCCCTCGCCCGTCCGGTCCGCCCAGACGTGGTGGTGCTCTCGCATCTGCACGCCGATCACACGCATCTGCCGTCGCTGGCGCTATTGGGCGCGGACGTGCCGATCGTGGTGCCTCGCGGCGCGGCGGATGTGTTCGCCGGGCTCAGGCGGTTCGGTGACCGGATCGTCGAACTCGCGCCCGGTGAGGCGACGGCGGTCGGCTCGGTGTCGATTCGGGCGGTGCCCGCGGATCACGACGGCAGGCGATGGCGGCGCGGTCCGCGGACCGTTCCCGCGCTCGGGTACGTCGTCGAGGGTGAGGCGACCACCTATTTCGCCGGGGATACCGCGTTCGATCCCGCGATGGCCGAGTGGGTTCCGCGGTGCGATGCGGCGCTTCTCCCGGTCGGGGGGTGGGGGCCGACGCTCGGTCCCGGTCACATGGACCCGGCATCGGCGGCACTGGCCGCGAGGTCGACCACGGCGGGTCTGTCGATTCCGGTGCACTTCGGGACGCTGTGGCCGATCGGGCTCGACGCAGTGCGGCCGCAGCTGTTCGCGGCGCCGGGCGGCGACTTCGTCGGACGGGTCCGCGCGGCGGGCGGAACGGCGGTCGAGTTGGCGCCCGGTGAGCAGCTCCGCCTCCGCTGACGGCCCACCCGACATGTTCGCCAATCGTGACCAGCGAGTAACGGAGAACCTCGTCGCCGCGACGCACAAGGTGGGAACATGGAAAGGTCGAGACCGCGGTTCGCCTCGGTGGACCGCGCACGGTTGAGCGGTGGGAGCGCGCGGAACGGCTGATCGCCGCGCCCGCCCACCTTTTCGGACAGTGCAAGGTGGTCGAACGGTGAACGAATCGACGAAGAGCGCCGAACTCGAGTTGAGCGCGCGTGAACTCGCGGACCTGCGGGCCGAGTTGGACGGGATCGACGATCGTCTCCTCGAGGACGTGCGCGCCCGGATCGAGGTCTGCACCCGGATTGCGGTGATCAAACGCAAGTACGCGATCCCGGTGATGCAGCCACTCCGCGTCGGAGCGGTGCACGAGCACGCCCACCGGTACGCACTCGACCACGACGTGTCCCCGAAATTCCTCCGCGACCTCTACGACCTGCTGATCGCGGAAACCTGCCGGCTCGAGGACCTGATCGTGGACGACCCGGCGGAGGAAAGCTGAGGGACATCGCGTGCGGACACTGCTGATCGACAACTACGACTCGTTCACGTACAACCTGTACGCGTTGTTGACTGAGGTCAACGGCACCGCGCCGGTGGTGGTTGCCAACGATGAGCCGTGGTCCTCGGTGAGCCTGTCGGAGTTCGACAACGTGGTGGTCTCCCCTGGCCCGGGGCGGCCGGACCGCAGTCGCGACTTCGGGATCAGCGCGCAGGCGTTGACGGACAGCGGATTGCCGGTGCTCGGCGTGTGCCTGGGTCATCAGGGGTTGTGCCATCTGTTCGGGAGTCCCGTCGTGACGGCGCCGCAGCCGAGGCACGGCCGGATCAGCGCGGTGCACCACGACGGGAAGGGACTGTTCGCGGGTCTGCCGTCGCCGTTCGATGCGGTCCGCTACCACTCGCTGGCCGTCGAGGAGATCTCGGACGAACTGGTGGCGCAGGCGTGGTCGGACGACGGGGTGCTGATGGCGGTGCGGCACCGGGAACGCCCGCTGTGGGGTGTGCAGTTCCACCCGGAGTCGATCTGCACCGAGTACGGGCGTGAGCTTCTCGCCAATTTCGCGGCGGCAACACCGATCAGGGCGCGGCGACCGCTGCCCCCGCCGCCGCGTCCGGACCTCGCCACGACGACGCATCCGTTCCGGGTGCGGGCGGTACGGGTGGAACTGGCCCCGGACCCGAAGGCGGTGTACGAGCGGGTGTTCGCGGCCGGGCCGAACAGCTACTGGCTGGACGGGTCGGGAGCGAACGAAGCGGATGGCCGGTTCTCGGTGATGGGTGACTGTTCCGGGCCGCGGGCGGAGTACATCACCTACAAGGTCACGGAAACGGCTGTCCGAGTCGAACATTCGGACGGATCGGCGGAGGAGATCCGAAGCAACCTGTTCGACTACCTCGATGCGCGGCTGCGGGAACGGTCGGTGGCGCCGCGGTCGGATCTTCCGTTCGGCTTCTGCCTCGGCTACGTCGGGTACCTCGGCTACGAACTCAAGGCGGACACCGTCGGACAGCTGGCGCACGCATCCGAACAGGCCGACGCCGCACTGGTGTTCGCGGACCGCGCCGTGGTGATCGACCACGACGCCGGATGCGTGTACCTGCTCGCACTCGACCCCGTCGACGCCGCAGATCCCGAGACGGCGCGGTGGCTGCAGGACACGGCGACGACCATACGGGCGCTCGGCGACGACCGTGCCGCATCGACCGGCGCCGCTCCCCCGCTGACCCCGAGGTCGCACGACGTTCCCGTGATGTTCCGGCACGACCGTTCGACCTACCTGGGGCTGATCGAACAGTGCCTGGCGGAGATCCGGTCCGGAGAGTCGTACGAGGTGTGCCTGACGAACGCCGCGACGGTGCACTGCAGGCTCGATGTCGTGTCCGGGTATTCGTGCCTGCGGGATGTCAGCCCGATGCCGTACAGCGCGCTGCTGCAGTTCTCGGGCATGTCGGTGCTCAGCGCGTCACCCGAACGGTTCCTGCGGGTCGGGGCGGACGGCACGGTGGAGTCGAAGCCGATCAAGGGCACTCGGCCGCGGTCGGCGGACGCCGAGCAGGACCGGGCGTTGCGCAACGATCTGCTGGTCAGTGAGAAGGACCGGTCGGAGAACCTGATGATCGTCGACCTGGTGCGCAACGACCTGTCGCGAGTGTGCGTGCCGGGGTCGGTGCACGTGCCGGTGCTGTTCGACGTCGAGACGTATGCACCCGTGCACCAACTGGTGTCGACGGTCCGCGGCACCCTGCGCGAGGGCGTGTCCGCCGTCGAGTGCGTTCGGGCGGCGTTCCCCGGCGGCTCGATGACGGGCGCCCCGAAGGTACGGACGATGGAGATCATCGACAAGCTCGAGGCGGGACCGCGGGGCGTGTACTCCGGCGCCATCGGCTACTTCTCGCTGACGGGGACCGCCGACCTGTCGATTGTGATCCGGACGATGGTCGTCACCGCCGACGAGGTCACGTTCGGGGTGGGTGGCGCGATCGTCGCACTGTCCGACCCGGAAGACGAGTTCGAGGAGACGATGGTCAAGGCGTTGGCGGCCCGGCGCGCCCTGTCGGTCGCCGACGAGAGTTCGCCGTGACCGACGACGACGTGGCGGAGATCGCCGCCCCGGACGCCCGCACGGTGGTCGTCGTCGGCGGCGCGGGCGCGGTGGGGACGATGCTGGTGGACCTGTGGCGCGCGGACGGCGCGGCCGTCGAGGTGGTCGACGCCGCGTCCGGTGACGACGTCGCCTCCCCCGACACCGTGGTGACGGAACTGCTGCGCCGCGCCGACGTCGTCGTACTCGCGGTACCGGAGGACGTGGCCCTTACCGCGGCCGGGGCGGTGAGGGCCACGATGAAACCGGAGGCGGTGCTGGTCGAGACACTGTCGGTGAAATCACGGTTCTCCGCCGCCGTCGCGGGCGCCGCGGAACCTGTCGTCGGGGTGAACCCGATGTTCGCGCCGTCCCTGGACATGCGGGGCCGGGCCGTCGCGGTCGTCGTGCACCACGGCGGACCCGCCGCGGACAGGGTGCTCGCCGATCTGGCGAGGTGGGGTGCGCGGGTGGAGGTGACGACCGCGGACCGGCACGACCGCGTGTGCGCGGCGCTGCAGGCGCTCACCCACGCGGCGGTGCTGGCGTTCGGGTGGGCGCTGACCGATCTCGGTGTCGACGCCGACGAGGCCGCGGCCCTCGCGACACCGCCGTTCGCGACGATGTCGGCGCTGCTGGCCCGCGTCACCGGCGGCACCCCCGAGGTGTACCGGGACGTGCAGCTCGCGAACCCGTACGCGTCGGCGGCGCGGGATGCGCTGGTGCGGGCCGTGTCCCGGGTGTCGGACGCCGCGGTCGGCGATATCGACGACTTCGCCGCCCTGCTCGCCCGTGCCCGGGTCCCGCTCGGCGACCGCGCCGACGACTACGCGGCGCTGTGCGCCCGGCTGTTCGAGGACACGGTGCGATGAGTGAGCACGGTTCGATGAGTGAGCACGGTTCGATGAGTGAGCACGGTGCGGTGAGTGAGCACGGTGCGGTGAGTGAGCACGGTGCGGTGACGGGCCGACTGCCCGAGTACGACGCCGACAACGCGGTGGAGTCGGCGGTGATCCGCGGTCTGGTCCGCAGCTGGCCGCGCCGGGCCACCGTGCGCCGCACCGAACCGGACCTCGACGTGCCCACGATGGACGACCTGTACGACCCCGCCCGCACGGACTACCCGGATGGGTTGCTGCCGTTCGCGGGCCACCCGGTGTACGAGAACCTCGACGACGGCGCCCGGGCGCGGCTCCGGGCGTGGGGGTGGATCGCCTACAACAAGAACGTCGTCGACATGGAACAGGACCTCGTCACGCCCGCGTTCGGGTTGCTGTTCCGGGACGCGTTCGGCACCGGCTTCTCCGATGCGGCACGCGCCGCCGTGGTGCAGGCGATGGTCGACGAGGAGTACCACACGCTGATGCACCTGAACGGGTCCGCGCTCACGCGCCGCGCCCGCGGCTGGGCGTTGCCGGATGCGGCGCTCCCGGAATCGGGGACGGTGCGGGCGTACCGTGCCGCGGTGACGCGCGCTGCCTCGCCCCGGGAGGCGGCCCTGGCGACGCTGGCCCGGGCGGCGGTGGCGGAGACGTCCATCGGTGACTACCTCGCTCTCATCGCCGACGACAGGTCCATCCAGCCGGTGCATCAGGCGACGGTGGCGCTGCACCGCCGTGACGAGACCGCGCACGCGTCGGTGGCGGTGGAGATGGTGACTCTCGTCCACGACGCACTCGACGAACAGGACAGACGTACCCTCGCCGCGGAGCTGCGGGCCGGCGTCGACGCGTTCACCGCGACGGATTTTCGGGTGTGGCGAGCGATTCTGCGCGCCGAGGCGGTTCCCGGCGCCGACGACATGCTGCGGGAGGTCGCCGACGATCCCGAGCGGCGACGACTCGTCGAGAACTGCAGTGCGGTCGACCGGCTCCTCGACCGGTTCGGGCACCCCGTATCCGGCGGTGCGCGCACTCAGTCGCGGGGACGACGCCCGACGCCGTAGTCGAGGTCGGCGTGCGCGGACAGTTCGGCGGCGCGCGCCTCGACGGCCTCGCGCACCGTGGCGTGGCAGCGGAAATGGCTCGTCGGGCCCCCGGGAAGGTTCATGGCGTGCCGCCACGTTGCCTCGTCGGGCACCAACAGCAGCGCCACACCGCTGCGGTCGGCGCGGCCCTGCGCGTCGAGGAGTGCGTCCACGAGTGTCTGTCCCGCCGCTGATTCAACGGACCCCATGTGGGTGAGGTCGACCACGAGGGTGCGCACGGCGTCGGTGATCGCCAGGGCGAGGTCGGTGGCGAAGTCGGCGGCGTCGAGCCGGTCGATGTCACCGGTGACGGCCAGGACGGTGGGGCCGTGCCGGGGCAGGTGCCCACCGGTGGACTCGACCAGGGGACGGTCCAGGCAGTGACTGTGAATCCGCACGTGAGCCTCCCGGTGGACTGGCGTCTACCCCCCCGGATACCCCCGGGGTCACGGTCGGAAACGTGGAGCACGCGCCGACGGTGCCGGCGAGCCGAGCAGGCGGATCACGGCCGGGCACTGGCACGCCTGCGGTCGGGTCCGACGCCACCGAGCGAGAGGGGGTCTAGGCTGGAAGGCGGTTGAGAGCACAGCCGAGGCGACATCCAGGTTTCCGTGGCGCTCGACCGTTGCACGCGTCGATCCCACGGTTCCGCGATCGGACGACGGAGCGTGCCATGAATCGAATACCCGGTGTGAACGGCGCCTACCCCACTGCCGCGCCCATGCTTTTAGCCCTGTCCGTGGAGGATGCCCAGTCCGCGGCGGCGGAATCCACGACAGCAGAGTTCACGCCCGAAGAGTTCACGACGGTCGGCAACGGCAGTCGGACGCCGACCATCGAGGTGGGCGAACCCGACGAGGGGTACGTCGTCGTGCGTGTGTCCGGCGACCTCGACGCCGCTTCCGCGCCCGCACTTCGTGCACGGCTGGGTGAAGAGTTGATCCACCGACGCACGGCGGTGCTGGACCTGCGGGACGTGCCGTTCGTGGGCTGCACCGCGATATCGGTGATCGACACGGCCGCGGCCGTCCTCACCGCCCGGGGTGGGCGGATGGTGGTGCTCTGCGGGCGTCAGACGCGGCGCCACCTCGCGATCTGCGGGGTGGGAAGGCGCGCGACCGTCGTCGCTGTCTGATCGCTCGACGGTCATACGGGGGCCGGCGACGTAACGTCGCCGGCCACCCTCCTGTCGGGGAAAGCTCAATCCTTGAAGGTGTCCTTGACCTTCTCGCCCGCCTGCTTGATGTTTCCCTTCGCCTCGTCCCGGCGGCCTTCGGCTTCGGTCCGGTCGTCGCCGGTGGCCTCTCCGACCTTCTTCTTGGCCTTGCCTGCCAGTTCTTCGGCCTTGTTCTTGGCCTTGTCGATCGCGCTCATGTAAACCTCCTCTGTGGGTGTTGGGTGCGGTGCAGTCGGGGGGTTCCCGCGACGCGGCACCGCGAAACACGGGTCCGCGAGAACGCGGGGCGTCCACTCGGGTTCGGCGGGCTGCGCGTCTCCGTCAGTGCGCGATGAGATAGCGGTCGAGGACCGGGCCGACGACTGCGAGCACGTCGGGTTCGATCATCTGGTTGTGTTCGCAGTCGACGGCGACCTCGCGGATGCCACCGGTGACGGCGTCGCGCCACTCCTGCGGTGAGCGGTCGCCGTCGGAGCGCTGCGCGCGGAAGAACAGCAGGTCCCCGTCGAAGAGGTCGGGGGTGAAACTGCGCATGATCCGGGCGGAGTCGGTGAAGCCCGCGTTGATGCGTTGCAGGTGCGCGGCGGTCAGCCCGGTCTCCTGCCCGAACGACCGGTCCAGTAGGTCGGCGGCGGTCTCGTAGGTCAGGTCGTCTCCGGCGTCGGGCAGATCGAGACCGAGGCCGTGCAGTAGTTCGGCGACGGTGAGGCGGTCCGGGGTGTCCTCGTCGATCCCGACGAAACTGTCCATCACGGCGAGGGTTTCGACGACCTCGCCACGGGAACGGAGTTCGACGGCGATGGCGTGCGCGATGACACCGCCGAGGGACCAGCCCAGCAGGTGGTACGGGCCGTGCGGCCGGACCGTGACGATCTCCTGCACGTACCGGTGGGCGAGGTCGGCGACGGAGGTGAAGCTCGGTCCGCCGCTGATGACGGGTAGCTGCAGGCCGTAGGCGGGGCGATCGCTCGACAGGTACCGCACCAGACCGGCGTAGCCCCAGGACAGTCCGATGCCGGGGTGCACACAGAACAGGGGCGCCTTGGTGCCCTGGGTGCGCAGCGGGATCAGCACACTGAGTGCCTGGTCGACGGTGGCGGTGCCGCCCGTCTCCCCGTCGGCGGCCGCGCCCGGTTCGTCGAGGGCGTGTGCCATCCCGCGCGGGGTGGGGTCGAGGAACACGGCCTGCAGGGGCAGCCGCCGGCCGAGCCGGGATGCGATCTCCGTGACCAGTCGGGTCGCGACGATGGAGTTGCCGCCGAGGTCGAAGAAGCTGTCCGCGACCCCGACCCGATCGACGCCGAGGATCTGCTCGAACACGGCGACGACGGACCGTTCCGTCGGGGTGGTCGGCGCCTCGTACAGGTCGGCGCGGGAACCGAACTCGGGTGCGGGCAGGGCTCGGCGGTCGAGTTTGCCGACCGGGGTCATCGGGGCATGGTCGAGGACGGTGACGGCGGCGGGCACCATGTGCGCGGGCAGCCGGGCCGCGGCGTAGGCGCGGATCTCCCCCGGGTCGGGATGCATCCCCTCCACCCCGACGACGTAGGCGGCGAGCAGGGTGCCCCCGGTCGGCGCGGTGTAGCCGATGGTGGCGGCGAATCCGAGCGCGGGATGTCCGGCGAGGACGGCGTCGATCTCGCCGAGCTCGATGCGGAACCCGCGGACCTTGACCTGGAAGTCGCTGCGCCCCAGGTACTCCACCCGGGCCCGCCCGCCTGCGGGAACCCGCCAGCGCACGACGTCGCCGGTCCGGTACATGGTGGCGCCCGGCGCCCCGAACGGGTTGGCGACGAACCGTCCCGCCGTCAGCCCGGGCCGGTGGTGGTAGCCGCGGGCCAGGCCGGGGCCGGAGATGTACAGCTCACCGGGCACACCGACCGGGACCGGATGCAGCCGGGTGTCGAGGATCATTTCCTCGAAACCGATTGCGGGGCGGCCGATGTCGACTATCTCCCCGGCGCTCATCGGGTCGCTGACGCTGGCCTGGATGGTGGTCTCGGTGGGTCCGTAGCCGTTGAACATCCTCCGGTTCCGTGCCCATTTCGCGACGAGTTCGGGTGGGCAGGCCTCACCGGCGACGGCGAGGACCTCGAGGTCGCCCAGCCCGTCGTCGTCCATCGACGACAGCGCGGTCGGGGTGATGAACGCGTGGGTGACGTGTTCGCGACGCAGCAGGTCGGCGAGTTCGGTGCCGCCGAAGATCGTCGGGGGCACGATCACCACCCGCGCGCCCGCGCTGAACGCCATCATCAGCTCGAACACGGACGCGTCGAAGCTGGGGGACGCCAGGTGCGAGACCCGCGACTGGGGTGTCACGGTGAACCGGTCGTGTTCCTCGGCGGTGAGGTTCGCGATGCCGCGGTGGGTAATGACGACACCCTTCGGCAGACCGGTCGATCCGGACGTGTAGATCAGGTACGCGGGGTGCGCGAGGTGCAGCGGCAGCGTCCGGTCGGCATCGGTGACGGGATCGTCAGGGTACGACCGCAGTTCGGCGGCGAGGGCGTCGTCGAATTCGAGCCACGGCACGGTGTCGGGCAGCCGGTCGCGGTGCCCGGCGACGGTCAGGCCGATGACGGCCGCGGAGTCCCGCAGCATGTACTCGATGCGTTCGCTCGGGTATGTCGGGTCGACGGGCACGAAGGATGCACCGGCCTTGGCGACCGCCCAGATCGACACGACCTCCTCCACGGACCGGGTCAGGCCGAGCGCGACGAAGGTCTCCGGGCCGACGCCGCGGGCGATGAGGGCGCGGGCCAGCCGCGTCGACCGGACGTCGAGGTCGCGGTAGGTGACGACCGTGTCCCGGAAGGTGACGGCGACGGCGTCGGGTTGGACCGCCGCGGCGGCGGCGAGCAGGTCCGGCCACACCCGCGGGGTCCGGGAGGTGCGGCCCTGGGCGGGTGCGTACTCGGCGAGCTCGACGGGCCCGAGGATGCCGACGTCCCCGACGGGGCACGCCGGGTCGGCGGTGACGGCCCGCAGGATCCGCACGAACCGGTCGGCGAGATCGCGGACGGTGCCGGGGTCGAACAGGTCGGTGGCGTAGTCGAACGCGGCGGTCATCCCGGCGGGGGCGCCGTCGTCGTCGAACCGTTCCGCGAGGATCAGTTCGAGATCCTCCTTCGCGACCCGGGTGGAGATGTCGACGGCGGAGGCGGTCAGGCCGGGCAGTTCGAGGTGCGGGGTCTGCGTGTTCTGGAACTCGAGGGACACCTGGAACAGCGGCGAGTACGCCGTCGAGCGCGGCGGGTTCAGCTTCTCGACGAGCAGTTCGAACGGCAGGTCGGCGTGCGCGAACGCGTCGAGGTCGTGGTCGCGGACCTCGCCGAGCAGGTCGCTGAAGGAGACCCCGGGGTCGATGCGGGTGCGCAGCACCAGGGTGCCGACGAACATGCCGATCATCTCGTCGAGCGCCGGATCTCCGCGTCCGGCGATGGGGGTGCCGACGGCGACGTCGTCGGTGTCGGCGAGCCGGGCGAGCATCAGCGCGTACGCGGCGTGGACGGCCATGAACACCGACGAACCGGTGGAGTGGGCCAGGTCGGCGACGGCGCGGTGCACGTCGGCGGGCACGGCGAATTCGACGCGGTCCCCGCGCATCGTCTGCTGCAGCGGACGAGGCCGGTCGGTGGGCAGGGTCAGCACGTCGGGCAGGCCCGCGAGGGCGTCTCGCCAGTACCGCCACTGCCTGCTGATCAGGGAGTGCTCGTCGGCGTCGGAGCCGAGGACGGCGTGCTGCCACAGGGTGTAGTCGGCGTACTGCGCGGGCAGCGGCGCCCACTGCGGTGCCGCACCCGCCCCCTCGGAGCGGTCGGTGCGGGCGAGGTAGGCGGTCATCACGTCGCGGGCCAGGGTGGCGAGCGAGAAACCGTCGGCGCTGATGTGGTGCACGACCACCACCAGGACGTGCTCGGCGTCGGTGTGTCCGGTGCCGGTGAGGGTGTACAGGGCGGCGCGGACGGGGACGGCGGCGCTGACGTCGAATCCGGTGGCGGCGAACGCCGCGATGCGATCGGTCACGTCCTCGGCGGCCACGGTGTCCTCGACGAACTCGGTGAGCGCGTCGGCGGTGTCGACGATCCGCTGCGTCGGTGCCCCGTCGACGACGGGGAACAGTGTCCGCAGCGATTCGTGCCGGTCCACGACGTCGGTGACGGCAGCCCGCAGCGCGGGGACGTCGAGGTCGCCGGTGAGCCGGACGGCGAGCGGGATGTTGTAGGCCGGGGACGTGGTGTCGAACTGGTTGAGGAACCACATCCGCTGCTGCGCCAGCGAGATCGGGATGTGGTCGGGTCGCGGGCCCGCGACGAGCGCGGGCCGGGGCGCGGAGCCGTCGGCGGTGACGTGGTCGGCGTCGTCGAGGGCGCGGGCGAGGGCGCGCACCGTCGGTGCCTCGAACAGGGCGCGGACGCCGACGGTGACGCCGAGGACGGCGCCGAGGCGTGCGGTGACGCGGGTCGCGACGAGCGAGTTGCCGCCGATGTCGAAGAAGTCGTCGTCGAGGCCGACCCGGTCGCGTCCGAGGACCTCCGCGAACACGTCGGCGACGGCCCGTTCGCGGGGGGTCGACGGCGCCGCGTAGTCGGCTCCGGCGAGGTCGAACAGGGGTGCGGGCAGGGCCCGGCGGTCCAGTTTGCCGACGGGGGTCAGGGGAATCTCGTCGAGGACGGTGATCGCGGCGGGCACCATGTGGCTCGGCAGGTGCCGGGACAGGCCGGCGGTGAGGTCGGCGGGGTCGATGCGGTGACCGGTGGCGGGCAGGACGTACGCGGCGATGGCGGTGTCCCCGGACGGTCCGGGGACGGCGAGGGTGACGGCGAACCCGACGCCCGGCTGCGCCATCAGGGCGGTGTCGATCTCGCCGAGTTCGATGCGGAACCCGCGGATCTTGACCTGGAAGTCGGTGCGCCCGAGGTATTCGAGGGTGTACCCGTCGTCGCTGCGGGTCCAGCGGACCAGGTCGCCGGTGCGGTACATCCGCTGCCCCGGCGCGTACGGGTGGGCGACGAACCGGCTCGCGGTGAACCCGGGCCGCTGGTGGTAGCCGCGGGCCAGGCCGACACCGCAGATGTACAGCTCGCCGGGCGCGCCGACCGGGACCGGCTGCAGATGGTCGCCGAGGACGAGTTCCTGGACGCCGCGGACGGGTCCGCCGAGGGTGATGGGGCGGTCCGGGGACATCGGTGCGCTGATGTTCGACATCACCGTCGTCTCCGTCGGCCCGTACGCGTTGTGCAGGCGACGCGCGCCGGGGGCGGTCGGATCGGCCGCGGCCCACCGCGTCACGAGGTCGGGTGGGCATGCCTCCCCGCCGAAGACGACGTCGGTGAACTCGTCGAGGCCCGCGGGGTCGACGGTGGCGAGGGCTGCGGTGGTGACGAACGCGTGGGTGACGCGTTCGGACTTGACGAGCTGCGCGAGTTCGGTGCCGCCGTACACGGTGGTCGGGGCGATCACCATCGTCGCGCCCGCACCGAACGCCTGCAGGTACTCGAAGACGGATCCGTCGAAGCTGGGGGTGGAGAAGTGCAGGGTCCGGGATCCGGGGGCGGCGTGGAATCGGTCGAGCTGGTCGCGGGCGAAGTTGTCGAGGCCGGTGTGGGTGACGACGACACCCTTCGGGGTTCCCGTCGACCCCGACGTGTACACCAGGTACGCGGCGTTGGTGAGGGCGATCGGGGCGGACCGGTCGGCGTCGGTGATCGGGGCCGCGGACTCGCGTGCGCACCGGGCCGCGAACTCGGGGTCGTCGAGGTGGAGCCACGGCACGGAGTCGGGCAGGGCGCCGCGGTGGCCGGACAGGGCGAGGCCGACGGTGGCGCCGGAGTCGGTGAGCATGTGGGTGATGCGGTCCGCCGGGTACGTCGGGTCGATTGGGACGAAGGCGGCCCCGGTCTTGGCGACCGCCCACATGCACAGCACCGACTCCACGGAGCGGGCGACACCGACCGCGACGAACGACTCCGGGCGGGCGCCGAGGCCGATCAGGACCCGCGCGAGCCGGTTGGACCGCTCGTCGAGGTCGCGGTACGTGACGTCGTGGCCGGCGGACGTCACCGCGACCGCGTCCGGGTCGAGGGCGGCGCCGTCGGCGAGGATCTGCGGCAACGTCCGGATCGACCGCCCGGCCGGGCCGGCGACGGGCAGCAGGTCGACGGCTTCGGCGGCGTCGAGGGCGTGTGCCTGCGCGATGCGCGTGTCGGGGGCGTAGGCGAAGCGCAGCAGCATCCGCCGCACCCGGTCCGCGATGACGGCGACCTCGCCGCGTCCGAACACCTCGGAGTACTCGAACTTGAGGTTGAGGTCGCCGGTGTCGGAGACGACGAGCGCGAGGGGGTAATGGGCGGAGTCGCGGCCGTGGACGTCGGTGACACGCATCCCGGCGATGTCCGTCTCGGCAGTGAGGCCGGCCCGGTCGACGGGATAGGACTCGAAGACGGTCAGGGTGTCGAACACGGCGCCGGGACCGGCGGCCTGTTGGATGCCGGGCAGGCCGAGCAGATGGTGGTCGAGCAGGGCCGCCTGCTCGGACTGCACCCGTTCGAGGAGGCCGGCGAGGGTCTCGGCGGGGTCGAGGGTCACGCGGACGGGGATCGTGGTGATGAACAGCCCGACCATCGCCTCGATGCCGGGGATCTGCGGTGGCCGACCCGAGACGGTGGCGCCGAAGACGACGTCGCTTCGCCCGGTGAGCGCGCCCAGCACGAACCCCCACGCCGCCTGGACGACGGTGTTCACGGTCACGCCGTGGGCGCGGGCGAGCGCACGCACCCGGTCGGCTGCGTCGGTGGGCAGCGTCGTCGCGTACTCGTGGGACCCGGCCGGGGTGGGGTCGCCGGGGGCGGTCGGCGCGAGCAGGGTCGGTTCGCCGACGTCGGCGAACAGGTCCCGCCACACCCCGGTCGAAGCCTCCGGGTCGTGTCCGGCGAGCCACCGCAGGTAGTCGCGGTAGGGCCGCACGCGCGGCAGCGCGGCCGGGTCGCCGTCGGTCGCGTACAGGGTGAGCAGGTCCCGCAGGATCAGCGGTGTCGACCAGCCGTCGAGAAGGATGTGATGGTTCGTCAGCACCAGCCGGTACTCCCCCGGCGCCGCCGTCACCAGGTGCATCCGCAGCAGCGGCGGTGCCGCCATGTCGAAGCCGGCGATGCGATCGGCGTCGAGCAGCGCGGTGAACCGGTCCTCCGCGGTGTTCGGGTCGCCGGTCAGGTCGGTCACCGACCACGGCAGGACGACGTGCGCGGGCACCACCTGCGCGGCGCGGCCCGCGTCGTCGACGACGAACCCGGCCCGCAGATTCGGGTGCCGGTCCAGCAGCGCCTGCCCGGCGCGGCGCATCCGGTCGGCGTCGACGGTTCCGCGCAGGTCGAGGGTCAGCTGCACGACGTACGGGTCGGTGGTGTGCTCGGACAGCCGCGACTGGAACAGCAGCCCCGCCTGCAGCGGGCCGAGCGACCACACGTCCGTCAGCGTCGGGTAGCGCTGCTCGAGGTCGTCGATGGCGACCTGGTCGAGGTTCACCAGGTCGAGGTCGGACGGGGTGAGCCCGCCGGACGCCGGATCGGTGGCGTGGCGGGCGACGGCGCCCAGCGCCTCGACCCACAGCTCCGCCAGCAGGGCGACCTCCTCCGCGGACAGCACCCCCGTCGGGAAGTCCCAGGTGGCGCGCAGGCGCGGACCGTCGGGGCCGCCGAGGGTGACGGCGTTGACGTCGAGGACGGCGGTGACGGGCAGCTGCGGCGGCGGTGCGTCGTCGAGGGTGACATCGGCGACCGGCATCCACGCCGCGCCGGGGTCGGTGCCGCCGGCGAGCCGGCCGAGGTAGTTGAAGCTGACCTGTGGTGTCCGGGTGCCCGCCAGCGGCGAGTCGCCCGTCACCGGGTACCGCAGCAACCCGAACCCGATGCCGTGGTCGGGTGCGGCGAGCACCTGTTCCTTGACGGCCTTGATCGCGTCGCCCGCGGCCGGCCCGGCGTCGAAGGCCTCGTCGACGTCGATGCCGCTGAGGTCGAGCCGGACCGGATGCATCGAGGTGAACCAGCCGACGGTCCGGGACAGGTCGGGGCCTCCCCTTCCGTCCGTGTCCGTGACGGCCGTTTCGCGGCCGTGCCCCTCGAGGGTGACCAGCGCGTCGCTGTGGGACTGCCCGCGGTCGGCGCGCCACCGCGTCAGTGCCATCGCGAGCGCGGTGAGCAGGCCGTCACCGACGCCGCCGTGGAAGGCCTCGGGGACGGCGGTGAGCAGGGCCTCGGTGACGTCGGGTGGGACGTCGACGCGGATCCGGTCGAGGGTCCCGGCCACGTCCTGGGACGGGTCGAGGGCCCGGGCGCCGAGCAGCGGATCCGGTCCGGCCAGGACACCCCGCCAGTAGTCGGTTTCGGTGCTGCGGTCGGTGTCGGCGAGTGCGTGCGCCCACCGCCGCATCGACGTGCCCACCGGCGGCAGGTCGACGGTCCCTCCCCCGGTGAGCCGCGCCCACGCGACCGCGAGGTCGGGCACCAGGATGCGCCAGGACACGCCGTCGACGGCGAGATGGTGCACGACGAGCAACAGCCGTCCGGGACCGGCGGGCGGCTCGAAGTGGACGGCCTGCAGGAGTACCCCGGCTTCGGGGTCGAGGCGGCCTGCGGCGGCGGCGAGTTCGGTGTCGGCGATCCGCTCGAACGCGGCGCCGGTGACGGTGTCGACGGGCACCCGGGTCAGCAGCGACGCGACGTCCACCGTGCCCGGTGCGGGGACGGTCACCGTCCGGGTGGTGCGGTCGAGGCGGGCACGGAGCATGTCGTGCCGGTCGACGACCGCGCCGAGCGCGCGGGCGAGGTGGTCGCCGTCGGTGTCCGGCAGCGTCAGCAGCGCGGTCTGCGTGTACCGGCCGATGTCGCCGGTGCCTGCGCTGTCGGCGCGGTCGAGGAGCCAGCGCACGATCGGGGTGGCCGGGAACTCCCCGACACCTCCACCGGGCAGTTCCTCCAGTGCAGGCGCGGCCGCGTCGCCGGATTCGGCGACGGCGGCGAGCGCTGCGACCGTCTTGTGCTCGAACACCTGCCTCGGCGTCAGGTGCAGTCCGGCGTCCTTGGCGCGGGCCACCAACTGGATGGACATGATGCTGTCGCCGCCGAGCGCGAAGAAGGAGTCGTCCACTCCGACGCGGTCGAGGCCGAGGACCTCCGCGAACAGTCCGGTGAGGGTGGCTTCGGCGGCGGTGGCGGGGTCGCGGCCCGTGCCCGCACTCTCCCCGAAGTCCGGTTCCGGCAACGCCTTCCGGTCCAGTTTCCCGTTGACGGTCCGCGGCAGCGCGGCGAGTTCGACGAGCGCGGCGGGCACCATGTGCGCGGCGAGCTCCGCGGCGAGGAACTCCCGCAACCGGCCCCGGTCGATCACCGCGCCCGGCTCGGGCACCACGTACTCGACGAGCCGGACGCGGCCCGCACCGTCGTCGTGGGCGACGGCAACAGCCGCCGCGACTCCCGGGAAACGTAGTGCGGCGGACTCGATCTCGCCGAGTTCGATGCGGAACCCGCGGATCTTGACCTGCAGGTCGCTGCGGCCGAGGTATTCGAGGCGACCGCCCCGATTCCAGCGGGCGAGGTCACCGGTGCGGTACATCCGCTGCCCCGGACGCCCGGACGGGTCGGCGACGAACCGGGCCGAGGTCAGGTCGGGTCGGCCGAGGTAACCGCGGGTGACCTGGTCGCCGGAGACGTACATCTCCCCGACGACACCGGGCGGTACGGGTCGCAGCCGCTTGTCGAGGACGCTGACCCGCAGGCCCGGAACCGCGCGGCCGACGACGCTCGCCGACGACGTGGCCGCGAGGTCCGGGGTGAGTGGCAGTCGGGTCACGTGCACCGTCGTCTCGGTGATCCCGTACATGTTCACCAGTTCCGGCAACACGCCGGTGAAACTCCCCGTCGCTGCGCTTGCGCCGGTGAAGTATCCCGCCTCTGCGCTCGCCCCCGTGACCTCCCCCGCCGCTGCCCTCGCC